>JABIFK010000786.1 GCA_018650745.1 Candidatus Latescibacterota bacterium
AGAGCCCCTCACCCACTTCGTAGCCAATGTAAGCCTGCTCGAGTTCGACCGGGGCGCTAGGCCCCATCGCATTCACGTCGGCCCGAATCGAGATACCGTCGCCGAGATCGGTCGAGAGATCAAGTTCGAACTGATCCAGGCCCATCCCAACAACCCCGTCGTCACTCAAGATGCTCATATCTACAAAACCCGAGAATTCAACATCCGCAGCGACGCTTTGCACACATAAAGCCAGCACTGCGATCGAATTTGCAAGTTTTCTTGGCATTGCCAATTTGTCCGTCCTTTGTTCTGAGGATAGCGGTCGAGACCGCAAAATGATGTGGATTGATCTACTGCTCGATGGTATAGGTGCCCATGAACTTGACGTGGTCGCAGTCCTTGTCGGCACTGGTGATATCGTCCCAGGGATCGGGCGCCACCAGACCATCGGACTCATAGACGATCTTGAACTGGCCATTCTTCCTGATCTCGCCGATATAGACCGGCTTGTGCAGATGGTGATTGCGCTCGTCCATCATCACCATGCCGCCTGGGCCGTCAAATTTGAGGCTGTAAAGCGCAGGACGCACTTTGTCTACGTCGAAAGAACCGGCTTTTTCAACTGCTTTTTTCCAGAGATAAACACCGACATACGACCAAACAATGGGATCGTCTGTGACGCGTTTCGCACCACCGGGAAGACCCATTTTGGCGCAGTAGTCTTTAAATTTCTTGACGAATGCACGATTTTCAGGCGTGGAAATGGATTGGAAATAATTCCAAGCGGCCAAGTGGCCCACGAGAAATTCGGTGTCCATAGAACGCAATTCATCTTCGGCAACAGAGAAGGCCATAATGGGGCACATGGCCGAGGTCAAACCTTGGTTGGAAAATTCTTTGTAAAAAGGCACATTGGAGTCACCGTTGATGGTAGAAAGCACTGCAGCATCACCGTCGGCGGCAAAGCGTTTGATTTTTTGCACAATGGTTTGGTAGTCTTGGTGATGAAAGGGTGTGTATTCTTCCATGATATTTTCTTCAGGCACGCCACTGTGCAACAAGAAAGCACGTAAGATTTTGTTGGCTGTGCGTGGGAAAACATAGTCTGTACCTAAGAGATAAAACTTCTTGTAACCACCGCCATCTTTGCTCATTAAATATTCGGCTGCAGGAATGAGCTGTTGGTTGGGCGTTGCGCCTGTGTAGATGATGTTGCGTGAGCATTCTTCGCCTTCATATTGCACAGGGTAAAAGAGCAACCCGTTGTTTTCTTCGTATACAGGCAAAACAGATTTGCGTGAAACCGATGTCCAGCATCCGAAGGTGACATCTACTTTTTCTTTAAGAAGTAATTCTTTGCCTTTTTCAGCAAAGAGGTCCCAGTCTGAGGCGGGGTCTACAACCACGGGTTCGAGTTGCTTGCCCAATACACCACCAGATGCGTTGATTTCATCAATGGCCATAAGCACGACGTCACGAAGAGAGACTTCGGAAATGGCCATGGTGCCACTTAGAGAGTGCAATATGCCCACTGTGGCTTTGTCTTGTGCTTGTACGGTTGATGTTGCCAATAAAAGTGCGAATAAGAAAAATGTTAAACGTTTCAACATGACAATCTCCTACAAGAATGGTTGTGTGATCTCTATAGTAAAAAAGCGTTCTTTCAAAAGAGGTGTTTGTTATCTCCTTTCTGCTTGAGACAAAATAAAACGGCGCCCATGAGCATGACCTGTTGGTCATATTCAATATGGACGCCGTTGTCCGGTTTAAGCCTTCGTTGGCTTATTTTTGTTTTTTACACCGTTGGATCAAGTTTTTCGCCGTTGAAAAACCTGAACGCTAAAGTTTGTCTTGATTGCGCTTTGTTGCACAATCTGTTTAGGTGGTAAATGCTTTGCTGAGTTCCAATACATCTCGGGCAATGTCACCCAGTCGTTTTTTTCGATCCATTGCCATGCTTCTTAAGGTGCGATATGCTTCGTCTTCTGTGCACTTGCGTTGGTCCATGATAAGCCCTTTGGCTCTGTCTATGAGTTTGCGCTCGGCAAGATCGTTTTTGGTGGTTTCGAGCTCTTGTTTAAGCGTGTTTGTTTCGTGAAATCTGGACATGGCCGCTTCAACAATGGGTAACACACGCGGTGTGTCCAATCCGTCTACAACATATGAAGCAACACCTGCCTGAATGGCTTCTCTTATTTTTTCTCGCCTGGAATCTTTGCTAAAAATGATAACTGGTAACGGTAAATTTCTAATTTGATTGATGAGGTGTGCATCAGGTATGTCTGCAATTGCAACAACAACATCGGGCTTTTGAGTTGTGATGTGGCTGTCTAAGTTTTGGGATAAGGGAACGTGAGAGACGATTTGATTTTGTGCTTGCAAGAAGGCCTCAAGAATTTTGGCTTGAGAGTTGTCTTCGCAAACCATGAGAATATGATAGTCTGTTGTTGATGTCTCGGTCATTGTTTGCCTTGTTTGATAATGGATGGCGCAAATTTACGCTGTAATTATTTCAGAAAGATTTCATGTATGTGAATAAAGTGTTATTTATTCTTTGGTAGGTTTTTTATTAGATTGCCTGAATATTTTTCAACTGCTTAGCATTCAATCACTTAGTTTGAAATAGACTGTTAAGAATTAATTCATTTGTGTGCAGATGTTTTATCAATGGCATTTTTTTTTGAGTTGAATATCTTGCAAATAGTAGGTATTCAAATAAAAGCCGGAAGATTCGGTAGGGCCCACTTTGAGGTATTTATGAATATAAATGAGCGAATAGAACGATTTTTGACGGGGCAAGTTTTTGCTGTGGTGGGCGCATCGAAAGACCGGAGCAAGTATGGAAATAAGGTTTTGCGGTGTTATTTACAGCATGGGTTAAAAGCTTATGCGGTAAACCCGAAGGAGACTGAGATTGAAGGGCAAGTTTGTATACTATAGATTGCGAGGATTAATTTATGCGTGTTTCATTCGATGAATTAAAGGATGCTTTTGATAAAGCGTTGGTGAAGGCTGGACTTTCGGAAGATCGGGCAAAGCTATGTGCGCAGTTGTTTACTGAGAATCAGTGCGATGGTGTGTATTCACATGGGTTGAATCGGTTTCCGAGTTTGATGTCTCATATTGCGTCTGGGCAAATTGATGTGCATTCCGAACCAGAATGTACTAAGGCGCTGGGTGTGGTGGAGCAGTGGGATGGTAAGATGGGCCTTGGTCAGGTGAATGCACATGTGGCCATGGGACGAGCAATTGAGGTTGCAAAAGAACACGGTATGGGATGTGTGGGTTTAAGCAATACGAATCATTGGATGCGGGCAGGTGCTTATGGTTTGCAAGCGGCAGACGCGGGGTGTATTGGAATGTGTTGGACGAATACAACTGTTTTGATGCCGCCTTGGGGTGCCGAAGGAAAGCGTATTGGGAATAATCCGATGGTGATGTCCATTCCGCGCGATGGCGGTCATTTGTTGTTGGATATGGCGATGAGTCAATATTCGAATGGGAAGTTGGAGATTTTGAAGCAGCGCGGTGAAGACCTACCCCTTGCGGGGGGATATGATTCGGAGGGGAATTTGACGTGTGATCCGGGTGCGATATTGGATTCTAAGCGCGCGCTGCCAATTGGGTATTGGAAAGGGTCTGCGTTGGCGGTGATGTTGGATGTGTTGGCGGCTGTGATTTCGGGTGGGTTGTCGACGCATCAAATTGCTGCACAGGGGAGTGAATATGCGGTGTCGCAAACATATATAGCTTTGGATGTGACGTCTTTGGTGGGACAAGGTGTGCGCGAGCAGATTGTGAATAATGTGGTGAATGACTTACAAGAAGCAGGTGAAGATGTGCGTTATCCGGGTGCGGGGATGTTGCGTATTCGAGAAGAGAGTTTGGAATTGGGTGTTGTGGTGGATGAGGGGCAGTGGAACGATTTGTTGAAGATGGGATGATGTCAGGTTTGGTTTTATCATGAAAAGTTTCTCGTGGGTTGGTTTTGGTATAACCTTTATTCCAAGGGTAGCGTCAAGATAAATGTAGAGAAAATGAAATCCATGGTTTTTAATCTTCCTAATATGTGTGGAGAGGGTTTTTATGTCTGAATTATTACCGACAACAAATGCCGATGGTTTGCCTGTGATTCCGATGACGGAGGAGCAGAAGTATGTTTTTGATTTGAAGGGGTGGATTTGTTTGCCGGGGTTGTTGACGGAAGAACAGTTGGCACCCGTGCGGGAACATCAGATGAAGTTTTTGTATGAGCGGGATTCATTACCCGCAGAAGAGCAAAACAATCATGGTGGGGTGTCGCAGATATTGTTGGATAATCCTGCGGTGGTGGGCGTGTTGAATGAGATCATTTCGCACCAGCGGTTGGCCAGTGAAGATTGCTATGGGTTTCGGTTTGATCATACGTATACCAGTCATCGACAAGCGGGGCATGATAACTTTAATCCGCATGGTGGGGGCGGGTTTTTTAGTTTTGGGGGGAGTTCGCATTATTACCAAATGCAGCCAGAGAAAATTCATGCGGGGTTGGTGCGCGTGGTTTGGGAGTTGAATGAGGTGGAAAAGAAGGATGGGGCCACGATGTTTTTGTCGGGCAGTCATAAGGCGGCTTTTCCGCGACCAAAGTCTTTGAGTGGGCGAGAGAGTGATTTGTGGGAGACGTATGCGTGTCCGGCGGGTTCTGTGGCTATTTTTACGGAGTCTTTGTGCCATACGGGCACGCAGTGGGTGAATGAGGAACGGGATCGGTTGAGTTTGTTTACGTGTTATAATACGGTGAATGCAAAGTGGGGAAAGGGGTGCCCGGCGCCGGAGGTGATTGAAGCGATGGCACCGAAACGGCGGACGTTGTTTCGCGGGGTGTGGCATGGGATGAATGAGGGGGAGAAGATTAATCGGTATTATGATGGTGCGAATCATGCAGTTTAATTTTTTGGAAAAACAAGGTTGGAGGATGTTCTTTTTCTCACTGCTTATTTTTAAGTTGGTTTGCCTTCGGCGACCTACTTTTTAAACGACTAAAAAGTAGGCAAAAAGTCGCCCCTCAAGTGCCGGGGAGGGCTGATTTTCCGCAAATACCTTCGGTGGGTACAAGAAGTGATGTGGCCTAATAGGTTGGGATATTCTATCAAAATAGAGAGCTGGATGGAATGGTGCGGAAAATCGTGATCGGTTGATTTGATGGGTTACTGTATATGGGAGGTTGATGTGTTTGATTTATTGGATTTGGATAAGGTGCCAGATGTGGGAGAGGCGCTTGAGCGAGGGGATGAGGATGGTGCGGTGCGGGCTTGGGCAGCGCATTTGCGGAGTCGTTCGCATACGCCGTGGGCAACGCATTTGCGGTTGCCACATTCGGCTGATGCAGAGCGAAAGGTTGAGCAGGCCGATCGAATTGTGAGAGGGGAGATTGAGCAACAGGCGATTGATCATATTTTTGAGGGGGGGAAGATTGATTGGTTTTGTAATCCGACGCGTGAAAATGATGATTTGGCTGTGAATAATGAGTGGCAGTGGCAGTTGAATCGGATGGGGTTTTGGGTGGTGTTGGGTTCGGCCTATCAGATGACGGGAGATGAGGCGTATGCGCAGGCGTGGGTGAAACAGGTTCGGAGTTGGGCAGAGCAGTGTCTGCGACCAGATGATCATGGAAATTATGCCGAGTCGGCTTGGCGTACGATTGAG
>JABIFK010000642.1 GCA_018650745.1 Candidatus Latescibacterota bacterium
AACGGCGAGCCAAACCCACCAGGACTGGTCACACCTGCAGGCGTCAACCCCACATTGTGCAAAATCTCACAAGATAGTGCAATATAATCCGTCACCAATTCTTCTTGATCCGTTGGCAAATGATTCCATCCCCATTGCTCCCACAAATTCGGATCAACCGGTTGTAAAGTTTCCAAATCGACCACAAATGTATGTGTCATCATCTCGGGCGTGATATCGTAGTTGGGCATAATCAACTCACGACACATCTTGAGCCAACTTTCTTGCTGCGCTTTCGAAAACATAGGCAAACCATGATCAATGCGCCCCAACGCTGCCGGACAAGGCACCACACTAAACTTGCCCTTCACATTGTGTTCCAAGCAAAATTCGGCAAACTCACGCGTAAACGATTCGGGATGCACCACCGGCACATCTTCCCAACGACGCGGTTCCCCATCAATAAGATTACGATCGCGCATAAAAAAATAGTTCAGATTCACCAACATGGTCGAATCATCAAAAATGATCGACAACGGCACCCGATCTAACGCATTTTCATGGATATCGACTTGCATGACAACCTCCCAAACAATGAAAAAAAGTCGCAGGCCTCAGTTCTGTATGTCACAAGTCAAACATCAAATCAAAATCTTGATCACGCTTTTAGATATTGACCTGCGACCTGTGACCTTTAGACTTGAGACTAATTCCCACCCGTTAAAATTTCTACAGTGACGTTTTGCTGCGTGGGTGTAAATGCCACAAAAGTGGGTTCACCACGCCGATAAAACGATGGATCATCTCCCTTTAAAAAGGAGCCATCGCAGAACATCGCGCGCGTTTGTGCTTGATCTAAAGGTTTACCATCTATTAACACACCTGTCACATCTGCACCTGTAATACGCAACGTCAACTCAGGTACTTGCACAGGCAGATCCAATACAATCTTTTGATCATCCATTTTCACATTGGCCATCTCGCGTGCAATCGCATAATTGGTAATCTCACTGCACTTGCGCCACTGTGTTCGCTCACCAAAAGGATCGCGTGCCTTTAAACGCTTCACCATCTCTTTAAAAACTTTAAAGCCGCGTTGATCTTCATCGTGCAATCCATAAAAACCTTGCCAATGACTCACCATCACCGCAGGGTCGCCAGCATCAATCACTTCGGGCAACCGTCCACCTTGTAAATCGGCCGTAATATACTTATCCACATCGGCCTCACCATATCCCGTCCACGATCCCGTCCAATCGGCAATACACGCAATCACTTCACCCATCGCCTCACCGCGTTCCGGTTTGGGATACCATACGGGTGTTGGAACGGCCTCACCGTTGTTGCGATTCACACGCTTAAACAAATAAGGTGTTGGATTTCCCGTCACACGCCGTACGGCATTTTCGGCACACTTGGCATAAAAATCCAACGGCGAGCCAAACCCACCTGGGCTGGTCACACCTGCAGGCGTCAATCCCACATTGTGTAAAATCTCACACGCCAATGCAATATAATCCGTCACCAATTCTTCTTGGTCGGTTGGTAAATTATTCCAACCATATTGCTCCCACAAGTTCGGGTCCACCGGTTGCAATGTTTCCAAATCAACCACAAATGTATGCGTCATCATCTCGGGCGTGATATCATAATTGGGCACAATCAACTCACGGCACATGTGTAACCAACTCTCCTGCTGTCCTTTGGAAAACATGGGCAAGCCATGGTCAATGCGCCCCAACGCCGCCGGGCAAGGCACCACACTAAACTTGCCCTTCACACCATTGTCCAAACAAAACTCGGCAAATTCACGTGTAAAGGACTCGGGGTGTACCACCGGCACATCTTCCCAACGGTGCGGCTCACCATTCACAAGCGTACGATCCCGCATGAAAAAATAGTTCAAATTCACCAGCATCGTCGAATCGTCAAAAATGATCGACAGCGGCACCCGATCCAGCGCATGTTTGTTTATCTCTACGTGCATATCAATTTACTCTCTTGGTCTTATGGCTATAACCCTCTGTTCATAGGGACAAACCCCTTTGCCAGCCCAAGCATTTCAACCTGGGCATCTGCGGGCGATGCCCCAACAAATAGAAATATTGAGCAGTTTCCAAATATACCAATTTCTTATTGCCTTTGTTCCAAAACTCCAAGATAAGACAATTTGACCCCATCCACAAACCCCAAAGGTTGCACGTGTCCAATATCTTTCCTATCATAAGAAACCTTACACAAAATACATCTACTCAAAGAGGTCATTATGTCTGCGCTTCGTGCCCTGATATTAGGTTCTGGTTTTGCTGGCCAAGGTCATGCCATGGCATTGCGTGACAACGGCGTTGAAATTGTTGGCATGGCCAGCCGAACACAAACCGTTGTCGAACAAATCGCTTCAGACATGGACATTCCCCATGCCACCACCGATTGGCAACAAGCATTGATCGATCTCAAACCCGATATTGTAGCCGTGGGTACCCCAGGTGGTGCGCACGTGGCGCCAGTGCTCGCCGCGTTGGATCAAGGCTGCCACGTTCTGTGCGACAAACCTCTTGCCACATCGGCTACAGATGCCAAAAGAATGTATAACAAAGCACGCGACAATGGCGTCAAAACGGCTTACGCAGCGTCCTTTCGTTATCAACCTCATGCCTTGCTCGCTAAAGAGCTTGTTGCCCAAGGTGTATTGGGTGAACCTCAAGAAACCGAGTGCGTCTCACATTACAACCTCGACCCTCTCATCCCTTTTGGATGGTCGCATCGCATAGATTTAGGTGGCGGTCGTTTAAGCAACAACTTTACGCACAAACTCTCTATCATACTCCACGTACTCAATGCTCAAATCACAGCCGTCAATGGCGAAACCCGAAACGACATGTACCGTGCCCCCATTGTAGACGGTGTACACGACTTTCGAGAACGTGGCAAATTTTCTCCAAAGAACATAGAGGACCCAGCCCTTGAGTGGAATTCTGTCGATTCGGAATGGACCTACACCGTTATGGCACGCATCCAATCGGCCTACGAGCATCGCACACCCATATCATCGGTCTTCAAACACGGCGGCCTCCAACCCCGCTTTGCCTCAGACTACGTTGCATTTTATGGCAGCACGGGCGCTATATTTATAGAAGGTGCTTATGCACAAGGCCCACTTCACCTCACACGCGACAAAAAAACGTGGGAGCAAATCCCTCTCCCCAAATACATCACCGAATCCATACCCCAAATACAAAACGATACCCAACGCAACTGGACACAACTTGCCAAAGAATTTGTTGCAGATATCAAAGGCGAATCCTATTCGGGTTATCAAACCTTTCGTGATGGCTGGCTCTTTCAAGAAGTGGTTGATGCCATTCGCAGAGGCCAAGGTTGGGAAGAGGTATCTCAAGATGTATAACGTATCATGACATACCACTACCAAATCTACTTCCGTCGTCGCCGAGGAGCCACGGGCATTCCTTTTGAGCTCGCACAAACAGAGTTCAAAGCAATCTTCTCACCTTTCGGTTTACATATAAAACATGGACATATCCCCAAACATCGCATTTGGGTAACACTCAAGCTATCTCCCAAAGAAATACCACAACATGCCCAAAACTTGGCCTACACAGAAGCCATACTGTCGCAACGCATTGAACCTTATAGCGGTAAGGAAATCAACCCTATTGGACGCGGGGGCTGGTACACCGGTTGGATACGACAAGACGACAAGCAAATATATCAAGAGGAAGTCTTCGTTCAAGACATCCAAAACCGTCGAAGTGAATCACCAGACCAGCATGCTTTCCCTGTCTACATCAACAACCAACTCATCCACATTCAAGGACACCACGTAGGGCGTGCACTCTCAGCAATGGATACTCGCTATCTCTTTAACATTGCAGATCTTCCCCCCAATGCACGCATCTTAGATCCTTTTGCAGGATTTGGCAGTATTATACGTGAAGGACATCGTCGTAACATCACGATTTTTGCATCTGACATTGACCCAATCCTTTCACTGGGTCTTCAAGGTTTGGCGCCGCAATCATATGCCCTTGCCGATGCACGGTCGCTTCCTTACAAATCTCAGACATTTGACGCCATCATCACCGAACCCCCATTTGACGCCAAAAGGCAACAAGCCATTGTTGAGGCCCTGCCAAACCTCATGTGTATCTTGAAACCCAAGGGCAAACTCGTACTCCTCATCGCACAAAACATGCTCGCCCCAATCCAATCACAGTGCACATTACACCACCTCATGCTGACCCAAATCAGTATCATTCCACGCGATCATGGTTTGCGCTGTCCCGTGCTAGTCATCCAATCCTTGACGAAATGAATCCCGACAGAGTACATTGTGCATCTTAATTTCGCGCATCATTCAAAGAACCACACCCTACGCGGGTTCAAACAATTGAAACAGAAAATTAAAATGTGACCCATCTCTCAAACCATGTTCGTGGACTCATGCTTGCAGTCGGCGGTATTTTTGTGCTCAGTCCCGACGGCTTGCTCATTCGACTCATTGCAACCGATGATTGGACCTTGCTTTTTTGGCGCGGCCTACTCACAAGTGTAACCCTATTTATCACACTTGTTTTTGTGTTCAAAAAGCCAATCCACACAGCTTTCTTAACCATGGGCAAAAAAGGGTGGCTTGCTGCCGCCGCCCAAGCATTAGGCACGACCTTTTTTGTATTGGCCATCATCTACACATCCGTAGCCAATGCCCTTATCATTATAGGCATCACACCGCTGTGGTCTGCTCTGTTCAGTCGCATTTTTATAAAGGAACACATTCATCTGCGCACCTACTTGGCCATTCCATTTGCCTTATTTGGCATTTACATCACAACCAATGTGGACATGCAAGCCAACGAAGGCGACTTCTACGCGCTTTGTGCCACCGTCTTTATTGCCGCACAAAGCGTGATCGTTCGATCAGCCAAATCAGTGGATCTCACGCCCAGTTTGGTGATCGGTGGCATCGTGATCGCACTCATCGCGTGGCCAAATGCATATCCACTGAGCATCACATCTCAAGACGCGCTGTATCTTGGTATTTTAGGTGTCATCGTCTTACCGCTTTCATTTATCTTGCTCATTGCAGCACCCCGATACATTCCGGCACCCGAAGTCAATCTCATTATGCTGCTCGAAATTGCATTGGGTTCTTTATGGGTTTGGGTGTTTTTGGGCGAACAACCCACCCAACAAGCCTACCTGGGCGGAAGCATTGTCATCATCACACTGGCCACACATACTTATTTAGGCTATCAAGTCAACAAAGCTGCATAAAGCCAACCTGTGCACCTTACTTTTTTGAGGTCTCTCTATGTCCAATCAAGCGCCAATCATCAACGCTGCCGAACACGCG
>JABIFK010000749.1 GCA_018650745.1 Candidatus Latescibacterota bacterium
AGGCGTTTCCTCTAATAGTGCAAAACCAATTCCTTCCAACTTTTCATTCACCGTATCTGCTAAGTTAAAGCCCTTTAGCATCGGCACAGACATTTCCAATTTTTCTTGTGCGCTGCGATTATAGTCTTTCACCAACGCCAAATAGCCAGGTTTGTGAATGCCAAACGCATGTTGCGTGCTCGAAAGTAAGACCTCGCTCGTTCCGACCGACACCAACTGTGAAGGTTCAACAATTGTTGTATCTGATGGCAATGGATAATTGCCCAATATCGTTAACGCAATTGGCTTTTGTTGTAAATCATTTTCACGCCCCAGCAAAGCCACTCGCCCTTCACGCGTTGCATAAACTTGCGGGCTAAAGCCAATAACCAATGTATCACGTGCACCTGGCCCCAATTCAATAGGCAAACCGTTCACATCAAAGTCATCCAAATTTGCTTCAAAGTGATCCAAATAAACAGTTGTTTTCCCACTGTTTTCAACAATACAAGACCACGTACCACGATCACCGACCATGCGCTGAATCAAATCTTGTGTGCCCGACACCAACGTTGGCACAATCATCACCAAAGGCACAACCACAATCGCAAAGACAATACCCATCACACCAACCGAGGCAAGCAACCGATTGATCCGGTGTGATTCCAAATAATCAACCAAGGGCATCAGCAAATAAGACAGGACAAATGCAATGGCAAAAGGTAGCAACGTGCTGCGAATCGTATAAAACAACCAGGCCACAACGCAGACAGCAGAAACAAAAAGCACAAGGCGCACAATTTGAGAAACATTCATGCCCCCAGATCGAGATTCATTCATTCATTATCCTCCTCCATGGCCTTTTGCACTGCTTCTACCTCGTCACGTGCGCTTCGCAAACCTCTGTTGGTACGTCGCAATCTCTCTGCGATAATTTGTGACAAATGCATCGCAATTTTAACCCCCAAATGGGGGCGGTTTTCTGCCAAATTCAGCAACGCATATCGAGAAAACAGAGCCAACTCTGCGTCATCAAATACAATGGCTGAAGCAGTGCGTGGCGCATCATCAAGTAATGCCGTTTCGCCAAAAAAGGCACCGGCCTCAGACCGTGACAAATGCATGCGCGTGCCATCTTCTTCATCCACCTGAAAAATATCTACCCCACCAGAGAGCACAACAAACATGCCCCGACCTGGTTCCCCCTGCTTAAATACTCGATCCTCAATCGCATAAGTCGCGATCTCTAATGTCTGAGCAACTTCACGAAGTTCACGACGCCCTAATTCTCGAAACAAAGGAATGTCCCGCAACACCCGCATCATCGGATTGTCTCTGCCCAACCCACGTCGAAATAGAGTATCCAACATGGCTTAAACTCCTCCCGTTGCTTGATAAAGTACAGTGCGTTCGGCTGCCATAACATTCTCAAAAAAATCGAATGCCTTAGGGCGATATTGAGATGCCATATGGGAATCCAAGAAAGATCGCAAAATATGTGTAATTTCCACAGGGTTCACTGTGCTTAATTGAGAAACATCTATTTTATCAGGATGTCCAACCTGCACCTGCTCCAAGAAAGCAATCGTATTTTGAGAAACCGGTAAACCTTGTCCCGCGTGTGTGCCACACAATACGCCCCCCAAAAGCGGGCTAAATCCCAAGCGGTCACCTTCCAATCGGCTGCCACAATCCACACAACCACTCAAGTGCGGGCGATATCCCAGTTCACCAGCCGCTTTCAATTGAAAATACCAAATGGGCAAATCTAAAGCGGGTGATTCAAGTTGACGAATCCATTTGAGTGTATCTAAAGCAATGCGAAACAACAAAGGGTTTCGGTCTTCGTCTTCTGTCATATGGTCCAAAAGCTCGCACACAACACAACCGGCAGCCAACCGACCATAATGCTGTTTAACAGACTCAAACGCGTAAACAATATCTCCTTCACTCAACGTCTGAATGTCTCGATTTTCACGCTTATAAAACATATACCGCCCCCACGTCAGAGGCTCCAAACTGGCACCAAACTTACTCTTTGGACGTCGTGCACCTTTGGCAACCAAACGAACCTTGCCAAAGTTACGGGTATACACAATAACAACCTTACTGCTCTCACTCATACGAAAGTTGCGTAAAACCAACCCTTCCGTTTGAACGATCATGGTGTTGCAACCTTAGTGGGAGAACTGGGATAGACCATATAAACCCATTCGTTCTTTTTGACCATGCCATACCGTTCACGTGCAATACGCTCAATCTCTGTCAAATCTTCTGAGAGCAATTCAGCATCTTCTTGTAAATCCGCATTTGCAACCTTCAAATTGGCAATTTCTTCCTCAAGCGCCTTAATCTGCTTGGTCTGGTGCCAAATCTGATAAACCCCACTGTCTCCAGTTGCCAACAAATAAACCGATAAAATCAAAGGTGCTGCAATCAAAAATTGCCGGATACGCTTACGCCCATCACTTGGCCAAACAGGATTATTGCCACCATAGAGTCTGTTCATCACTTAACGTCCCTTCATGTATTATACGAAATAATACCTTTGCAGGATGAATGGCCAGTGGGATTCCAGGCCCATCCACCATTTCCTTCTGCAATACACCGAGACCTAGAAAACCACCATATGATCTCGATGTATCACTTCAGCACCTTGCACATCGTCCAAAATCTGAGCCACATCCCCTGTTTGTTTGCCCCGAATCAAGTGCACTTCACCTGCGCCAAATCGAACCAAACCACGGGCCAATTCCACATGATGCTTGTCTTCTATGCCAACCAAATCTCCCGCATCAAAATCGCCTTTTACCTCAACAATACCAGAGGGCAACAAACTTTTCCCTCCTTGCACCAAAGCCTTGGCCGCACCATCATCTACCACAACCACCCCACGTCGCCGAGATTGAGCCAACCACACTTCCTTACCACTCAAACCCCGATCATCAGGCACCACCAATGTGCCCACATCTTCACCCAATAAAATGGCGTCCAAACCGTTCTTTTGGCCATTGGCAATCAAGGTCATGCGTCCACCTTGGGCTGCAATTTCTGCAGCTTGTAATTTTGTGCGCATGCCGCCACGGCTGACAGAACTGCCACGCGACCCAACCAATGCATACAAATCTTCAGTGATGCCCTTAATATAAGGTATCAATTGCGCATCCGCATTTTTGCTCGGGTCATCCGAAAAGACACCATCCACATCGGTCAAAATAGCCAATAATTGCGCATCAACCAAATGCGAAACCAAAGCGGCCAATCGATCGTTCTCACCAACTGACAATTGTAATTCTTCTACCGCCACACTGTCATTTTCATTGACAATTGGAACCGCACCAAAACGAAACAACTGATCCAAGGTATTTTGAGCATTCAGATACCGTTGACGATGGTCCAAATCATCAGAGGTCAACAACACTTGCCCAACAGGAATATCATACTTCCGAAAAGCCATCTTGTAAGCATTCATGACCAAACCTTGGCCCACAGCCGCGGTTGCCTGTAGCTCTGCCAAGCGTTGAGGCCGGTTCAGCACCCCCAAGCGGCCCATTCCTGCGCCAACAGCCCCAGATGATACAACCGCTACCTGAATGCCTCGTGTTCGCAGTTTTGCCACATCGGCAGCCAATCGAGCAATGACCCCTTCATTGAGTTCATTGTCTTTCACTGTCACAACACGTGTACCCAGCTTCACCACCACCCGGCGCACATCCGCAAAAGACTTTCTTCGATCAGGAATCATTTCCGTTTTCGCAATTGCCATCATTCTCAAAGCCTATAAATCAATATCGTGATGTATTACAACCCAATCGAAACTTTTGGCCTTACCACAATGTCCCGTTCGGCCAAATAAGCTTTTACTTCGGGTATACTATAATGTTCATAATGAAAGATTGACGCAGCAAGTGCAGCACTCGCTTGGCCCTTAGACAGTACTTCATACATATCTTCAGGTCCTCCTGCCCCGCCAGAAGCAACAATAGGCACATCCACAAGCTCAGAAACCATCCGATTGAGTTCAATATCATAACCATCTTTTGTGCCATCGGCATCAATGCTATTGAGCACCAATTCACCCGCCCCACGATCTACCAACTCTTCAGCCCATTCAAGTGCACCTTTACCTGTATCGGTTCTGCCCCCATTAATCACCACTTCCCAGTGCAACACATCGGGCTGTTTTTCATCTACTCTTCGAATGGCATCAATGGAAGCCACAATAGCCTGCGAACCAAAACTCTCAGCACCTTGCGTAATCAACTCAGGTGTATGAACCGCAGCCGAATTAATTGAGGCTTTTTCTGCGCCACCTTCAATAATGGTACGAATGTCCTCAAAAGTGCGCACCCCACCACCAACCGTAAAGGGAATAAAGACAACTTCCGAAACACGTCTTACCAATTCCCCCACAATATCACGCTTTTCGGCCGATGCCGTAATATCATAAAACACCAACTCATCAGCCCCCTCGGCATCATAGCGCTGCGCCAGTTCTATAGGGTCACCCGCATCCACATCGGCCGAAAATTTAACCCCGCGAACATTGCGGCCATTTTTAACATCCAAACAAGGTATGATACGTTTAGCCAACATCTTGAAACCTTTCAAACTGCTATCTGAAGTCACAAATAGGTACGTAACTGGGGTAATTTAGATAAGTTTATTCATCTTAGCATAGATTTACAAACCAGAGACGTGTGACGGTTTTATTTTAAAATTGGGAGAAATTTTTCAAGAGTTTCAGCCCAGCATCTTGGCTTTTTTCAGGATGAAACTGAACCCCATATGCACATCCGCGTCCAGCAACAGAAACATAATCAATACCGTAATCCGTCAAACCAACAACATCCTTCTGCTCTTTTGCATCAACATAAAACGAATGTACAAAGTAAAAATAAGAACCATCTGGCACACCATCCAACAACGGGGTTTCTTTTTGCACAGAGACCTGATTCCAACCAATTTGTGGCACCCGCTCACCTTCAGGAAATTTTCGAACGTGCCCAGGTAACACATCCAAACCTAGGTGAGTGCCCATTTCTTCGCTCTCAGAAAACATCAATTGCAACCCCAAGCAAATCCCCAGAAACGGGCGTCCTTGCTCAATCGCCTGAACGATTGGATCGACCAAACCCGCTGCATGTAGGTTTTTCATGGCATCCCCAAAAGCCCCCACCCCAGGCAAAACAATGTGTGTTGCCTTTTTAACATCTTCAATTTGGCTCACAATCTCAGCTTGTGCGCCAACATATTGAAGTGCCTTTTGCACACTGCGCAAATTGCCCATCCCGTAGTCCACAATCGCAATCATGTCATTTCCCCAATTCTTCCGAACGACGTGTCGCAGCTTCAACCGTGTCCATCAATACCGCACGCATACCGCCTTGTTCCAGCGCGTGTAAGCCAGCAATCGTGGTACCGCCAGCGGAGGTCACGCGATCTTTCAAAATAGCAGGGTGCAAGCCACTTTCTTGAACCATTTGCGCAGCGCCCAAAACAGTTTGTACTGCCAATTTCAATGCATCTTCTTTGGGCAACCCCATTCGCACACCACCATCGGCCAAAGCATCAATCATCGTATAAACATATGCAGGCCCACTACCTGCCAACCCTGTAACCGCATCCATTTGTGTTTCATTCACAACCACTGCGGTACCCACCGTATTTAATAACTCAAGAACCAACGACAAATGGCTTGGTGAAGCCTTGGTGCCAGCACAAACACCGGCACCACCAGCACCAATCTGAGCAAGAATATTGGGCATCATTCGAACAACTGGCAAAGCCCCCAATGCTTCTTCCAAAGTTTCTATGCGCACACCCGCCATAAAAGAAACAACCAGTTGTTCAGCGCGTAACACATCCTTGAAACCAGAGACGGTTGTCAACCAATATTGAGGTTTAACGCCCAAAAAAATTACATCCTGTTCGGCTACAATCGATTGCGCATCTGTAGATATTTGCACACCCAACTCTTGCTGACGCTGATCTAACAAATCGGCTACCACATCCACCGCCGTAATTTGTTCAGGTGCTATCTTGCCAGATCGCACCCACCCCGTCATCAATGCGCCTCCCATATTTCCTACACCTATAACCGCTATTTTGGTATTTTCTAAGCTCACGGTATCCGCCTAAGCAACCATTTTTAGTTTGAAATTAAACATAGGTCAACCAATTGTAGTTGTCATCTGCATGGCCTTCAACGACGCCAAAAAATGCATTTTGCAATGCTTCTGTCACTGGGCCACGTGCCCCTGAGCCAATTTGAATATGATCTATCTCGGCAATGGGTGTAATTTCAGCAGCGCTACCCGTAAAAAACACTTCATCTGCAATATACAAAGACTCCCTCGGAATAGGACGGGTCGTAACGCGATACCCCAAAGATTCGGCCAAAGAAATCACCGAATGGCGCGTAATTCCTGGCAAAACAGAGGACCCAGTCGAAGGCGTGTAGATCGCCCCATTTTTGACCATAAAAATATTCTCACCACTGCCTTCACTGACATATCCAGAGGTGTCCAAAGCAATTCCTTCTGCATACCCATCGGCCAAAGCCTCCATCTTAATCAACTGTGAGTTCATATAATTTGCACCCACTTTGGCCAAAGATGGCATCGTATTCGGAGCAAGACGATTCCAAGACGATATCCGAACAGAGACGCCTTTTTCCAATGCTTCAGGGCCCAGATATTTCCCCCACTCCCACACAGCAATCACAACCTCGACAGGACACGGTGCCGGATTTACGCCCAATTCGCCATATCCTCTAAACGCGATGGGGCGCACATAACATGCTTTTAAATCGTTTGTCCGAATGGTGTCTAATACTGCCTGGGAGAGTTCATCGCGTTCAAAGGGAATATCCATACGATAAATCTTAGCAGAATCGTATAATCGATTAATATGATCCTTTAACCGAAAACATGCCCCTCCTTTCGGCGTTTCATAACACCGCATGCCTTCAAAAACACTCGAACCGTAATGTACCACGTGAGACAATACATGAATTTTTGCATCATCCCAACCAACCAACTCTCCATTAAACCAAATCTTATCTGACTTTGGAATAGGCATAAATAAACCCTCACAAAATTTAGTGATCGTCCCGCGACTCGTTTTATCGCAAGTCTTTTATACGCAATTGAATCCCTTTTCTTCCTCGCCATTCATTTTCTTCAATAACATAGGCCATGTCTAAGTTGGATTCACCAGGTGTAAGACGATAAGCCAAATGCCCCAAGTTAAACCCAATGCAATCAAAAACACGCCCATTTTGACGCGCATTAAACCGCAAATGATTATTCCCAACCGTCGAAGGTGCGCCAACCACCTCAACATTTCGTGAGGCCATAACGGGGCGTGTGTTGTGTGGACCAAAAGGTGCAAACCGTTTAAGCACATTAACCAAACGCATGTCAATTTGATCCAAAGACAGTTCACTCTCAATATCAATACACGGCACCAAGTTCTCCGGTTGCATCAACTCTTTTGCAACCATCAAAAACTGCTCGCGAAACACATCGAGTTGATCCACACCAATGGTCAGCCCTGCTGCATATTTATGTCCACCAAAAGCCATAACATGTTCACGGCACCGAGACAAAGCTTGGTACAAGTCAAAATTTGGAATGCTGCGCGCCGACCCCTTCCCACTATCCCCATCGACCGATATCAGCACAGTTGGCAAATGCATCTTTTCTG
>JABIFK010000703.1 GCA_018650745.1 Candidatus Latescibacterota bacterium
CAACCATTTGCACAAATTGTTCTAACAATCTTCGCTGGCGCTCGCGTTGCCAAATACCTGGCCAAATGGTCTTATACGTGCGCTCAAGCTCACCGCGCACATCTATCAGCACCTCAAAAAGAATCGCTTGGTCTACCTCGGCAAAAACCTGTCGAACCCGCGCGTCAAACTTCTGCCCCACTTCACGGAATTCGGCCGTCATCAAAAATGCCAACACATGAGATTCGATATCTTCAAACTCTGACAGCCGGCAACAAAAAGCTTCAAATGTTCTATCGGCCAAGCCGTTGAAACTCGCCTTCAGAAAGGGTTGTAAACTTTGCGTGTTAGCTGGTGCGTAAAGAACAACCTCGCGTGCAACACCTTCTGCTCGATGTTCCAACAAATCGATCACAGCATCAAAATCACGCAAAGCAAAGATCAAGGCTCGCAAAGCAATGGGGTCGGTTTCTTGTTTGGCTTGGGCGTGCAAAACAGCACCCAAATAGGAAAAACGAACAGCTGCTTTGTGAAAACCCAATACTTGGGCAACCGTTGTGCGCTCAGCTGGGTGCAAATCTGCCCGCAGATAATCACACAACTCCAAGGCCGTATCCCGGTCCATCATGCGGTCTTTCAGTGCAGCAACCGCGGTCAGTCGGGTATTTGAAGAATTGAGCTCTGAAGCTTGATATATTTGTTCGCGTAGTGTCATATTAAATAGAAAAAATTCGTTAAGATTCAGAAGCACCTGCATCGCCTAGGTCCAACATTTCGATCCCGTCTAAGTAGGTTTTGATTTCAAAACGAGTCAGTGTGGCAGTGCGCTGCATGACGGTTCTAATTTGCTTGCTCGCCTCCACAATTCGGTCCACGGCCTCCTTCGTTTCCGCATTGTGATCCACCGCCCCTTTTAATCGCAACAACTCCGCACTGCCCAGCACCACCATCATAGGGTTATTGATCTCGTGGTTTGCCGCCACAATCGTCGCTAGAACACCTCGCAACCGTTCATTTTCTTGAGTCGTAAAAAAGTTGCGCAGCCGAAATTTCAAAATATCAACCCGTTCGGGTGTCAACACTTCTTTACTGATATAATCGACCACGCCCGCTTTAAGCCCACGGGTCTCATCCTCACGGTTGTCTTTGACAGTTAAAAATATGACAGGTACCTTGCGCAAAGTCTCATCCTCGCGCATTGCGTTTAAGAGAGCCAATCCATCCAAATCTGGCATATCCACGTCTAAAATCACCAAGTCGGGAACCGAGTTGGTCATGGATACCAATGCACCACGTCCATCAGACGTGGTTTGAATATCGTATCCTTCTGACTTGAGAACCTGCTCTAAATAAATAAGCACGGTTGGGTCGTCATCTACGGCAACAATCTTGGTCATCAGGTATTGTTACTCCTTTTTACTGGCACAATCACTGTCATCAAGGTGCCCCCCCATTCAGATTCTCCCACCGATATGGACCCTCCGTGAGCTTGCACCACCTCTTGACTGATTGCCAATCCCAAGCCCAAACCTGGTTTTCTTGAAGCGTCCGAATGCACCTGGTAAAATTTCCCAAAAATCTGACCGCGTTCCTCCACGGGAATACCCGGACCAGAGTCAGCAACTTGAAAGTGCACGTCCTCTTCTATACACTGACCAAGAAGCGCCACCCGGCCAGTTGCTGGAGAAAACTTAAATGCGTTGTCCAACAAATTCCCCAAAACCTGCTGTAATCGCCGTTCATCGGCGTCAAAAAGGACATCATCATCGGGAAACACAACGCCAAAACCAATTCCAGCTTCTGCAGCTTTTTGTCGAAAGGCCAGATCGCACCCCGCCAGCAAAAATCGCAAAGAGACACGTTCTTTTATTGCCACCGCCATGGGGTCGCGCTCCAGACGGGCTAAAAATAACATATCGTCTATCATCGCACCCAAATGATCTGTCGCAGAACGCGCCAAGGCCAGAGGAGACTCACCCTCCGCTTGGCCCAGCTGAGCCAAGGATCGCTCCACAGTCAACAAAGGTTTGCGCAACTCGTGCCGAATCATCGAAAAGAAGTCTTCTCTCAGTTTCTCGGCTTCAGCAACCATCTGTCTTTTCGCCGTGATATCTTGAATCACCACCACAACCCCCGTATCACTGCCTTCCACCTCAAACGGGCGTGTTGTAACAGCTACGGGTGGATCACCATCCAATTCGGTCTCAAAAG
>JABIFK010000793.1 GCA_018650745.1 Candidatus Latescibacterota bacterium
CGCTTATCTATGATAAAACGGCCGCTGTTTATTGCGAATCTATTGGCAATCCTGCGGGTAATATCGTTGACTTGGAAGCCATTTGCAAAATGGCGGACAAACACGGTGTACCTGTTATTGTGGACAACACCGTATCACCGCTGTTGATTCGCCCGATAGATTATGGTGCTTCTATAGTTGTGCATTCACTTACAAAATACATGGGTGGGCACGGAAATTCAATAGGTGGTGTCATTATTGATTCTGGAAAATTCCCATGGGCCGAACATGCAGACCGCTTTCCGATGTTGAACAACCCTGAACCATCGTATCACGGAGTGGTTTATACCGAGGCTTTGGGACCTGCGGCCTTTATTGGTCGGGCCAGAACAGTGCCTTTGCGGAATACGGGCTCTTGCATAAGTCCTTTTAATGCTTTCTTAATTTTGCAAGGTATTGAAACACTTGCTTTGAGAATGGAACGCCATTGTGACAACGCAATTGCGGTTGCAAATTATCTCAACGATCACGACAGCGTTTCGTGGGTGAAGTTTGCTGGGTTGCCAGATTCACCTTATTATGAATTGGCACAAAAATATACGAATGGCAAACCTTCGGCTCTGCTGACCTTTGGTATCAAAGGCGGCTTTGATGCGGCTGTGAAGTTTTATGATTCGCTTCAGTTGTTCAAACGCCTTGTAAATATTGGTGATGCCAAATCATTGGCTGCGCACCCAGCATCGACGACCCATCGCCAATTGACGGAAGAAGAGTTGGTTGGTGCAGGGGTGAGCGATGATATGATTCGTTTGTGTGTGGGTATTGAACACATTGATGATATTGTTGCCGATCTTGAACAAGCATTGCAGGTTGCAACCCGTTAGTGACGGTGTTTAAGTTTTTGGATTTTAAAGCCTCTCCTATTTTAAATAGGAGAGGCTTTTTTTATACTGGGTTTTCATCCATAGATTTTTGTAATTGATCCAAAATAGCCATCGTGGGCAAACAGGTTGTGCAACTGGTGGATGGTTTGCGACCTTCGCCAATGGCGTTGATGAATTCACGGTCTTGTACCGCAATGCCCGATGGACCTTCTAATGGAACCTCGTTGCCTTCGGTGTCGGTGAGTTTGCCTTTTTCTAAGAGATAGGTGGCTTCTTCACCAATGAAGCGATAGGTGGCCGTAATGGGGCCGTGGTTGTTGAATGAGTTGGCTGAGGTAACGATACAACCTGATGGCGCACGTAGACCAATGGTGATGTCCATGGGGATATTAAGCTGAGAGTGATTGGGACCGGTTTGTGCCCAAGCGTCGAGATTGGGGTCGTCAAAAAGCCAATACATAAAGTCGACCATGTGGCAGGCTTGGTGCCAGAGTAATTCGTCTGTCCAAGAACGGGGTTTGCCATACATGTTGGTGTTGGAGCGGCGCATGAAATAGGTTTGTTGGATGACGTGGTGCAGGTGAAACTCTCCTGCATGAACACGGCGAACGATTTCGCGTTGGGCTGTGCCGTAGCGATTGGTATGGCAGACCATGCAAACAAGGCCTGTTTTTTCTTCAACGTCCACAAGGCGCTGCGATTCTTCGAGTGACAAACCCATCGGAATTTCTACGAGTACGTGTTTGCCCATTTCGAGGGCCGTTATGGCTTGTGCGGCATGAACCTGGTTGGGTGTTGTAAGGACGACGGCTTCTACACCCTCTTGCGATAAGCATTCTTCAAGATTTGTGGAATAATGTGGGATATCCCACTCTTTGGCAAATGCTGCGCCATCTGATTCGACGCCACATGCGAGACTGACAATTTCTACATCGTCAAATTGTTTAATCGTTTTGGTGTGGTTTAGGCCCATTGCGCCTTCACCCGCGATACAGATTTTCATCGTTTAATCCTTTGATAGGGTCTCTGGTCTACGGGTCACAAGTCACAGGTCAAGAACGTTTTTAGACCTGTGACTTGTGACTTGCAGGCTTGCGACCTGTGACTGTTTTATTATGCCATTGTGTCAATAATTTCGAGCGTGACTTCGTGTTGGAGTGGGGCATCTTTTTCGTAGCGTTGGAATTCTTCGATCATATAGTCGGCCATACGCACGACTTCGTCGTTGAGTGACCCCGCTATGTGAGATGTGAGATAGACATTGGGTAATGTGTAGAACGGCGAATCTGGTTTGGGTGGTTCGGGCAGTGTGACGTCTAAGAGAGCGGTGAGCGTTGGGCGCTTTTGGAGTTCGGTTATGAGATCTGCTTCGACAACCGTTGCCCCTCGGCCCGTGTTGATGAAGGTTGCGTGATCTTGCAGTTTTGAGAAATGGGCACCGTGTAACATGCCTTTGGTTTGCTCGTTGTTGGCCAAGTGGTTTGAGACGATGTCTCCTTGTGCAAATGCCTCTTCAATGGAAACTTTTTTGATGCCGAGCTCTTGGGCGCGTTCATCGGGTAAAAAGGGATCGAAGGTGATGATATTGAGGTGAAAGGGTTTGAGGAGGTTAATGAGGATTGTTCCGATGGCACCTGCACCAAGCAGAGCGATGGTTGCGCCAAAATTGCCTCGTCCTTTAAATGCATTGCTGGTCCGACCTTCATAGGTCGCACAATCTTGGATGTTGCGATAATATCCTTTGTTGGCCAGTAAGATTTGGGCAAGGGTATATTCGGCTACAGGAACCGCATTGGCACGCCAAGCACTGCATACTTTGATGTTGCGATTGAGAAAGGGGCGTGCAAATTTTTGTACAGAACCGGCACCGTAGAATACAGTTTTGAGATTGGGCAGTTGATCAAGGTGTTCGTTTTGTAGTTCGGACATACCCCAAGTGGTGAAGATGACTTCGAGATCTTGCAGGTGCGCGACATGTTCATCAAAATTGTTGAGGTCTACGCGGTGTGGGTAGAGATCGACCAATTTAGATACCTGGTCTCGGCGACCCTGTGCATAGACATAATCGAGGCGTTCTTGGCGTTCTCCGAAGAAGGCGGCTTTTTTCATTGTTGAAATTCCTTTGTTCAAATGGCGATATAAAATGTGATTGTGTTGGGTGGTTTTATCCCTTAGACTAAGAGATGTTTTTTAGGTGAATTCTGAATCATAAAAAATGATGATTTAAACCCTATGATGTGATACCTATTCGTCTGCTTTTTGGGGCACAGATGGTATCTGATAAAAGGAGATGTCATGGACAAACTGAAATTGGCACTTGTAGGCTGTGGTGGCATGGGGACACGGCATTTGTATGGTTTGAGTGAATTGGCAAAAACGCCATTTAACAATGTCGAATTGGTGGCTGTGTGCGATTTAAGTCGGGACAATGCCGAGTTGGCTGCCTCTGAGGCAGAGAATTTGTTGGGCACACGTCCTCCTATATTTACGGATATGGAAAAGATGGTGCAAGAGATTCCTGATTTGATGGCTGTCGATGTGGTGACCGATCCATCGGTGCATCATACGGTGGTGTGTCAGGCATTGGATTTGGGGCTTCATGTGCTGGTGGAAAAACCGATGGCAATTTCGGTGAAGGCGTGTCAGATGATGATGGATGCGGCTGAACGAAATGGGCGCAAGCTGTCGGTTGCAGAGAATTATCGGCGAGATCCTTCTGCTCGGTTGACACGACACTTGTTGGATACGGGGCGCATTGGCAAGCCCTATATGGCAACCCTGCATGCGATGCGCGGTGGTGATGAGATTTTTATTACGCCTTGGCGACATTTGAAAGACAGAGGGGGACCGCTGCTTGACATGGGTGTGCATTATACCGATTTGATTCGGTACCATTTGGGAGATGTGGTGGAAGTGTATGCTGATGCGCGTTTGGTAGAGCCGGTGCGTAAGAAACAAAAGGCCATTCGAGATCCATATGAATTTTATCAACAGCGGTTTAAAACTATGCCTGATGAAGTGCCTGCAACCGCTGAAGATACTTCGATGGCGATGTTGCGTATGGAAAATGGCATGATGGTGAGTTTTATTATGGGTGTGGGCGGACATGGTGCGTGTCGCAGTCAATTAATTTTGGGTGATAAGGGCAGCTTGCAAAGCTTTGGTAACCGAGGTGGGCAGGCCGTTTGGCAGCCAGAAGAGGGTGAAGTTTTGGATCAGACGGGAATTTTGGAAACGATATCTGATTTTGAATTGGACCCCCTTACCGCACACTTTTTCCCAGAGAAGTCGAGTATGGGAGATCAAGCGGCAGATTGGAAGTTAATTGCATTTGAACAACATGAGTTGGCACGTGCGGTATTGCATGATGATCCGATTGAAGTAGATGGTGTTGAAGGGCTAAAGGATGTTGCGGCTGTTTATGCCATTTGTGAGTCTGCGCGTATTGGGCGCACGGTGACCATGGCCGAGGTAGAAAGCGGCGAAGTATACGGTTATCAAGCGGAGATTGATGAGGCTTTGGGCATCGCGGGCTGATAAAAGGAAACAAGGTTATGGGAAATGAAGAAAGTGCGCAGGGTAATACGCAGGCATTGAACGGTGTACGTGTGTTGGATCTGTC
>JABIFK010000788.1 GCA_018650745.1 Candidatus Latescibacterota bacterium
TATCCTTTAAAATGCACGTGCCCAATTCGGTCTCCATATCGGCGAATGACGTCTATGGGGTTGCCACCACCATAGGCACAGTGTGCGGTGTCGACGCATAACTTTAGAATGCGCGGGTGTGTGGCGTCCATGAACATATCGACTTCTTCGGGTCTTTCAATAAACCCGGCGCAATGAGGATGGAATACGGTGTGCAAGCCGGTTTCTTCATAGACGGATAAGGCGATTTGGTTGGCTGCGTGCGCGGCGGTTTCCCATTGGGTTTCGGTAAATGCCATTGAGGGCAATATACGGCCTGCATTTTGGGTGCGCGTAGGTTCGGTGCCGTTTTGGTCTGATAATACAATGACGGGACTTTCATCACTTACAGCGGCTAACAATCGCGCAGTTTCTAAAGCGGTTTTTCGACCTGGGTGCAATGCTTCGGGATTGCCCAATGCCACAGGCACAAATGCGCCTAACATAGAAAGTTGATGATCTTCTAAAACACGTTTCAATGCATCGGGTTCTGTGGGCATAAATCCCCAGTCGCCCAATTCGGTTCCCGTATATCCAGATGCAGTCATTTCCTCCAACACGCGCTCATAACCTGGTGCATTCCCTTCAAGATCAAATTCCAAAACGCCCCAAGAACACGGGGCATTACCTACGCCAATTATGTTGGACATTAAAAACACCTTTAAATAAAGAAACAGTCACAGGTCTATAAGTTTCAGGTCTTAGGCAAGTATATTAAGAGTACCGTTTTTAATTTGACCTGCGACTTGCAGACTTGTGACTTGAGACCTTTTATTTACCTTCTCATTTCTTCGCCAATATACCATTGGGTCTAAACCCTGTCAATGTGCTTACTTGTCTCCATACTTGACTTATCCTAAAATACATATCATGTTAGAAAACAACGGAATGGGCACATTTTATGATCCTATTGAGGAGATATGGCGTATGGCAGCCAACCCAACCCCAAAGGTATTGGTCATAGATGATGAGGCCGGTATTGTTGAGATGATTCAAAGTTTGCTCGAAGTGCAAGGGTATGAATCTATTGCAACAACGCAATGGACTGGCGTTATTGATGCAGCCGAACACGAGAAACCGCAATTGATGTTGTTGGATTTAAATATGCCAACAATTGACGGGGTTTCTCTGTTGAAATTTCTTCGCGAGCAAGGTTATACGTTCCCGGTGGTTGTTGTTTCGGGCTATATCGATGATGAAATTCGGGCCAGCCTCAAGCCTTTTGGTGTGGTTGGTTTTGTTGATAAACCATTTGAAATAAAACACCTATCGGATGTGGTTGATCGCGCAATTTCCTCCCAAACACCTAATGATGAACATGTAATGGAAGATCTCTCGGCTTCATCGAAAGCATCTGTTTCAGACATGTCGCCTTCAGAATCGTCGGATTTAGAAAGATCACCTGCCGAAACGCCCGCCTTAGAAGATTCGGACTCAGAGGCGTCAAGTTTAGAACCCTCTTCGTCTGAAATGCCTGTCTCAGAACCTGTTTTGCCGCAAACAACAGATTTACATAATCCTGGGACTTTGTCTCCTCGCAGAAACGCTCGGCGCAATCGAACGCGTGTGATGGTACCGCCCCCTCGTAAACCCTCTATTTTTCGTCGTGGTATGGTTCAATATTTCCTGATTGCTGTGGTTTGTATGCTTTTAGCCGGATTTCTAATCATTATTGTCGAACAGAACGAGGAAAAACCCATTCAATTATACCTGCCCAGATAAGTAATTAAAATACAAATATATAATTTCCTTTTTGGTTGGCTCGAACTTCGCACGGTCACCATTAATATAGTGTGAACATCCATTTTTTCTAAAATGGGTGTTACCTTTTTTTTAAGTTGGGTTCTAAAAGGGTGACAGTTGTAAAACGCTGCCCATTTTGAGGATTTTGTTTTGAATATTCAGGCTGATGTTGCACTGATTGCTGCATGCCAACAAGGTGATACACGCGCCATTCGAGAGACTTTTGAAATGTATAAAGATCGTGTGTATGCTTTGTGCCGACATATGGCTGGCAATGCCGAAGATGCCGAAGATTTGACACAGGAAGTGTTTGTGTCGGCGTTTCAACATCTCAATAATTTTCGCGCCGAATCGGCTTTTGGTACGTGGCTTTATCGCATTGCGACAAACCATTGCTTGAATCGATTGCGTAAAAAGCGCCCAGAGATTCACTCATTTGATGCTATGGCAGAGGTCGATATTGCCCCGCCAGCGCCAGGGCCCAGCCCCGAAGATATGGTGGTGCGCAAAGAAATGAATCGGCGTATGGAACTTGCTGTTGCCGCTCTGCCTGAGAACCTTCGTGCTGTTTTTGTACTCGGTACACTTGAGGGTATGCGTTACAAAGAAATTTCTGAGATTTGTGAGTGTTCTGAAGAAGCGGTTAAAATGCGTATTCACCGTGCCAGAAAACAGGTGCGAGACAAGCTTAAGAATTATTTGGAAGCGTGATGCCCCTGTGTCCCCTTTGAAAACGAGGGAAGATGGTTTTGAACATATTGGTGAATAGATTTCAAAACACTCTTTATTTATGATGTGATTATTTAAGAACAAAGCTTTTAACCCCGTACCCAGCCCAGGATATAAAATTATGAATTGCTTTACGTGTGAAAACAACCTTTCTGCATATGTTGATGACGAGCTCACCACAGATGTGCGGCGTGATATTGAAGCACATTTGGATACCTGTGAGAAATGTCACCAAGAATATGAGACTTTGCTTTCGACTTGGGAGCTTGCTGGAGATATGCGCACAGAAGCTGCTCCCGATGGTTTGTGGCAAGCGGTAGAAGCTGAGCTACAACAAAAGGGTCACAACAATACAACCACAGAAGATTTGGCATTGATTGTGCGCGGGTTGGCGAGTGAAATTCGTGATTTGAAGCAAACGGTGGATGGATTGCGTCATGATTTGGAAGAGCGCGACAACAATAAAATTGATCAATCAGATTTGGGATCGCTGGTGTTGCAAGGGCGCCGCCGACATGCGGGGTAAGGACTTTCATTTTTGATAATGGGAATGAATACAATGGCAAAAAAAGACACAGAGCAGAAGTCGACAGGTCTGCGAATTTTAGCGATCAGTCGAAATGCAAATTTCTCGCTTCGTTTTAACCAAGCAGGCTATGAATTTGTAGAGGTGGTGAATGATTGTCGGAGGGCAGTGGAACGGCTTGAAGATCAAACTTATGATATTTTGGCCGTTCAAAATGTGAGAGAATTTATAGGTCAGATTGAAAAATTGCGTGAACGTGATCAGAAAAAAATTCGCTTATTGCCATTTTTGGCCTTTGGCGGTAGGCAAAAGGGAATTGTAATGGATGCGATTCAAAATGGCGCTGCTGATTTTGCAACCAACCGTGTTGTGCCTGGTCATTTGCGGCGCAAGATTGAGCATATATTGAACAATGATATTCCAAAACGCGAGCTTTCGGATGCATTGGTTGGTGTTTTGCCCAAGGTATTACAAGACGATCAAATTGAAATTCTATTTTGGCCTGACTCACCTGAAGAAGTAGAAAAATTAACGCAGGATTTGACTGTTGCTCAGGAAAATGAACAAAAGAAAAAATCGAAAAAAATGTCTGAAAAAGAAATTGAATCTGTTTTTGCTTCTGCTGATAATGACAAGGGCAAATTAATAATAAATAAAAAAGGATTAGTGGAAAACGACAAACCAATTATTAGTTATGATTACAAGCACCCGCAACGCGTTTCAAAGGCACAGCAACGCACGCTTGAAAATTTGCACGCCAGTTTGGCCCGTGCATTGGCCTCGGCTTATTCGACCATGCATCGTTCTGTGGTGGATTGTGATATTGCATTTGTAGATCAAACGACATACGCTGAGTTTATTATGTCGTTGTCGAATCCGTCGTGCTCTTACACGTTTACGATTGAGCCATTAAGTGGACCCGCTATTTTTGATTTTTCACTGCCGGTTGCCTATTCGTTTATTGATCGTCAGTTTGGAGGTACGGGTGGCAATCCTCCACAAGAAGCGCGCCCGCTGACTTCACTTGAGCGCACGGTGATGTCAAAGGTGATTACCCGTACGTTGCACGAGTTTGAAATGGCTTGGGCACCGTTGCTTAAGATTCGTGTTTCGGATACTGAGCTTGAGACCAATCCTGAGTTTATGCAAATTGCGGCGCCTTCTGATACAGTGGTGTTGATTGCGTTTGAAGTGAATTCACAGCATGCATCGGGGTTGGTCAATTTGTGTTTGCCCTATTTTACGCTGGAACCTGTGATGGGATATCTCAATCCACAAACGTGGGCAAGCCGAGAGCGTAGCGGATCTCAGAGAATGACGCATTCTCAAATCAAGCAAAAGCGATTTGATCAACTTAAAGGTATTCCTGCAGAAGTGACGGCAACTTGGGGAAGGGGATCCTTGTCGCCTGAAGCGTTGGCACAACTTCAAGAGGGTGACACGCTTGTGCTCAATACACGTGCAGATGACCCCAGCATTGTGTTTGTTGAAGATCGCCCCATGTTTTTAGCCAAACCAGGTCAAAGTGAAAAAAACAATCATGCGATTGAAATTATTCGTGCACTGTCGGATGAAGAATTGCGCCAGTACATGTAATTTATGGGAGAATGAATTATGTCTGATACACCTGAAATTTCTGAAGATGCCAATTGGCCTCGGGAGTTAACAACAAGGCTCAAACGTGTAGGCAAAGCATCGATGGAAGTAACCATTGTGATTGGGCGTGCACGTGTGTCATTGGAAGATGTGTTGAATTGGGAAGCGGGGTCGGTTACTGAGCTTGATCATGTGGCAGGACAGCCTGTGGATATTTTGGTAAACGATGTGCTTTTTGGTACGGGTGAGGTGGTTGTTATTGGTGATAATTTGGGCATTCGTATCAATCATTTGCACAAACCCGAAGACATGGTCTTGAACTAAATCGAGAGGCACATTTTATGACAGCCACAGTAAAGAACAAAAAGGGACGTTTTATACTGGCTGCGCAAACA
>JABIFK010000833.1 GCA_018650745.1 Candidatus Latescibacterota bacterium
CCAGCCACAGTAAGGGTTTGCGTGCCACTGAGTAATTCAACAACCAAAACGTCGTTACGCCCAGGAGATGATATCAAACGAATCACATCATCTAAACGCTTCGTTTGATAGGCACCCGGCGCACGTTTGGCATCTAGTGACCGAGATGCTTTTTCGGCCATGACGCGTAATATAGCGCGACCATTTGATGCATAGTAGGGTATTTTAAGCGCCAAAGAAAATGTTTCTGTCGCACCCAAAAGAGGCGCGACAGAAACATCTACTAAAATGGTATCACCGGGTTCAAAATGATCTTGTGACAAATGCACACCCGTAATACGCGCAGCCTGTGTACGTTCTTCAAGAGACATCTTAAAGATAATAGAGTCGATCACTACAGGCTCAAACACATTGCGCATGAGTTGAGCCACCGGCTGCGTTAACCCCAAAACAGCCAAACCCGCGCCCGACAAACTTGCAAATGTATTCTCAATCTGAATGGGTGCTCGGTCTTTCATATATATGGAGACAGCACCGTCAACGGTGGTCTCACCCGACATCTTTTCGGCAGACATAAAAGAGCTTGTCACGGCCATATTCACCAAAACAGGCCCCAACAACCGACTTTGCAAAACATCCATCTCAAAGGTCTTATGCGACTTAGGTGACGCAATCTCAATACGCACGGGCATCATACGAGCCTGTTTGCCAATCACACCAGCCACACCAGGTACCCGATCCTGCACAATAACACCCATCGGTTTCGTAGCCACACCCAACTTAAAAGACGACATCTGACTCGATAAAACATGATGGATGTATCCAGCAGTCATCGGCATTTCGGTGGTGCCCAAAGACAGCATCTCATGTCCAAACCCCACCACACGATCACCTATCCGATGCGTCAATGTACCCATAGACGTCACACTCATATCACCGCGAATCAGCTGCACGCCCAAAGGAGATCCAGGTTCAAAAATGCCCTCTGCAAGTGTTGTATCTGCAGCAGCCCCCCCCTGCATAGGCATAAATCCATGCCCGACCAATTCTTCCTGAAACTCAGCCACAGCCTGAGGGGCAAACCCCGACAAAACCAATGGCACAGCAACGGGTTTTATTGACCCAATTTCTTCTAACGCTGCTCTATTACTCGATCGTTCCGAAACATAAGCAACCGTATCTGGCCGATCAAACAAAGCCACCATCTCACCAATAGGTGTAATCCCTGCAATCGGTTCATTTACAAAAACTGGCCCAATGGCATACCCCACTGCGCCGATTAATTTTCCATCAATGTAAACCGGGCTGCCGCTCATCCCGGCAATCACCCCAGTTTCAGCCAAAGGTCCACCGGATAATCGGGCCAAAATCATATCACTCTTCGGGCCAAAAACATTGCGTAGCACGCCTAAAACTTCGGCCTCAAATGTATCAATTTGGGTACCCTGAAAAACGGTTTTCCCAATGCCCACCATTCCAACTTGAATTTCTTCAACCGGCATGTAGGGTTGTGCCGAAACAGGTGAAACCAATTTCAACACGCTGATAGCAAATATGTATATGAAGATTCGTTTGATCATAACCCCAAATCGTTGGTTCACCGTTCCATTTCTTTGATTGCATCCCGTTATTATACCGTTTTTTGCAGGAGTGAACAAGTATCTTGTGAAAAGCACCAAAACTGCGTATAATGGGGTATGCAGCTCACTTTGATTACCGTTGGCAAATGTAAAAATGCGGGCTTTCAACAAGCGGCTCAAGATTATATCAAACGCCTTGGGCATTATGCATCGCTAAAAGAGATTCAAGTAAAAGAAGAAAAAGCTGTTGGCAACACAAAAGAGGTCATAAACAAAGAAGGGCTGCGATTATTGCAGGCCATACCTCAAAATACGATTGTCATTGGCCTTGATCCAACAGGCAAACACTGTACGTCTGAATATCTTGCCCAAACACTCTCAGACATGGCCCTTCGAAGCCAAAGTCGTGTGGCATTTCTCATTGGCGGAGCATTTGGCCTATCGCCTGAAGTTCAGAAACGAGCCAATTGGTGTTTGTCCTTGTCTAAGATGACATTTCCTCATGAAATGGCACGTGTCATCGTTCTCGAACAACTATACCGCGCCTTCACCATTATACGCGGTGAACAATATCATAAATAAAGCCATCAGCAATCACCTTTCAGATTTCAGAACCCAAAACGGATGGGGTTCAGATCATTGAAGTTGATTGCTGATGGCTTAAGTAAAACTGGCCTGGGGGTCAGATTCTCGCACAGCCGGGGAGAGATGATTCCGCACCAAGGAATCCGGCTGCGTCGAGCCTGGTTTGCCCCCAGGCTATTTTTCATGGCATAAAAATACAATGTTGGGCTTGAAACAAGCCAACTCAAAGGTAATTAAATAGAAGACATAAGGGGAGCTACATGAGTTTGGAATTAGAAGAAAACCACAATTTTGATGCACCAGTCAATGGGGAACCGACCGCTTACATCAAATAACAGTTGGGGGGACCAACTGCGTTACTTCCTTAAACCGCCTTAAGATAAGCCATTGTTTTTGCTGAGTCAATAGCCCAATTAAAAAAACCCGTACGGTTTAAAAATACCGCCAGATATTGTATAATCTCACGTCCACTACACCGCAGAATGGGCAATCGAATCTGGCACGCACAAATACGCTACCGATTCTGAGCCTGCATTTGTGTACCAAAACCTTTTTTTAGGAATTTGACAAACACGTTTTTATCTCGTGTCATCCCAGGAAAACTTGCGATATTTTCGTCTCTAGGGGAAATAACTGCATACAATGGCAGAGCAACCGTGCCAAATCGTGTTTCTTGAAACTCACGATTGTGCCTGTGCACATCTTCCCTGCCATCGGTATAAAGTTGTACGCGCACATATTTTTTTAACAATTCATGCACCTCGGGCTCGGGAAATACATTAGCCTCCATCCATCGACAATTGGTGCATGCATATCCTGTAAAATCTATAAAAATGGGTTTTCCAGTTGCTTCTGCCTCTAGCAAAGCCACTTCATAATCATCCTTCCACGTCAACTCAGGCTCTCCACTACGAATCTTTCCAATCTCTCCGTAACTGCCATAGGGGGGTAAGAATGCATCCAACTCACCCATGGGAGCACCAAACAACCCCGTCATCATATATAAACTAAACGACAGCACACCCGCGCTGACCAACAAACGCAGGGGGCCCACCGTGTCCATAGGCGAATCGTGAGGCAAGCGAATTTTGCCCAATAAATAAATACCACAAAGTGCAAACAA
>JABIFK010000466.1 GCA_018650745.1 Candidatus Latescibacterota bacterium
AGGGTTTGGGTGAGGGCAATGGCTTGGTCGTAATAGACGGCCATGAGAAGTGCTAAGATGGTACTGATAGCACCGAGACTGATGCTTAATATGAAGTGTGTGGGAGCGAGGGTGTGGACGCGGTCGTGTTGGTGCAAAAGTGCGTAGTGCAGGCCAAAGTCACGTGCAGCAACGGCCATGGCGAGCAATGAAAAGGCTGTTCCGACAGCGCCAAAGTCTTCGGGAACGAGGATTTGTAAGAGCAGAAGCCGAACAGCAAGGGTGAGCAATCGCGCGGCATAAGCACTGCCAAATGTTTGAATGGCACCGCGTGCAATGCGTTGGATGGCAGATTGCTCATCCGGCATCTTCGGTGTCCTCTGTTGGTTTTCTGGCGAAAATGATCAGGCCAATTATGAGAACCGCTGTTCCGGCAAAGGTGATCCAACGCGTGGTGGCAACAATGGGATCGTGGTAACGCAGTTCAACGGTGTGTTCTCCGGCAGATAAGGCGACGGCCGTCCAGAGGTAGTTTGCGCGGATGAGGGGTTTTTGCTGGCCATTAACAAAGGCTTGCCAGTGGGGGTGATGGTTTTGTGAGACGACAAGTATGCGTGGCCCCGGTGTGTTGACTTGGAGTTTGACATATCCTTGTCGGGCGTCATAATCAAGGCGTTGGATTGTGCCTGTTTCTTGGGCATTTGTGTCGGGTGTTATGCCGGGGTTTTCTTCTATAAGTGCTGTTTCATGCGGGCGGGTGTTTGGATCTCGTAGGCGTTCGAGAATTTGGTCTTCATCGTTGATGATTTCGAATTGGGGGGCCAAATAAAACCAAGGAAGTGCAAGGGGATTTTGGTAAATGTGTAAGTTGTCTGCTTCACCCGCTTTTTGCATCCAAGGAATGTCGAGTGGATTTTGTGACACGAGGTATTTGGTGTTGAGTAGGTTGAGAATGGTGGGTCGGTTGAGGTCGTTTGATTTGAGTATGTTGTCGTAGCGACCAATGGCGAAGTCGTTAAAGCCTGTGACAAGATCTATGCCATAGAGCGGTACCTCTTTTGCGTTGGGTAAGGCCAGCACACGAAAGAGTGAGGTGTCTTGTTTGAGGTAGTTTACAACATTGGGATTGATGCGTTCTTGAGGTAATACGATGTTTGGGTTGGCGTAAGTGAGAAACAGTTTGTCAATGCGCCACGTGTCAACCAGGATGAGTGGCAGGAGGATAAGGGCAAAGACATGAGGTTGGAGTTTGTTTTGGAGCCGTAGATGTGTGAGAACAGTCATGATACCCACGAAGAGAGCCGCCAAGAGTGCGCCTTGTCCAACATGTCCTAAGCTAACTTGCGCAATTTGCACTTTTTGGGCAGGCATGTCTGTCCAAAAGACACTGCGCCAAATGGTAAGTAAAACAGAAGGTGCAAATGCAAATATAAGAAGTATGACAGCAGACGCACTGCCTGCAATGAGAAACTTTCGACTCGACTCGGGTGATATATCTGCTTTTAGTATGCGGTGAATACCATAGGCGGATAAGAGACACAATGCAAAAGAAAATAAAAAAGCAATCATACCAGGTGCACGAAGTACGTTGACGCCAGGAACAATATGGTAAAAGATTTTATGTAGAGGTGTATGTGGGCCTAACGAAAATGCAATAGCAAGTATAAAGAGCGCAAAGAGAAATGCAATGTGTGATTTTTTTCGGATGCGTGACAAAGCAAAAAGGCCAAAGAAAAGTGGGACAATGCCTACGTATTCTGAGTTGCCTTTAAAAATATTACGGCCCCAATATTGATAACCGCCTTCAACATTAAAACCGCCGAACTCTGGGATGACGAGGGCGAAAATTTCTTCGGGATGTAAGGACCATGATGCGGCGTATTCGTACCCTGCGCCTGCTTGTTCTTTTCCTGCACGTTTGGTGACTGTTTTGGTGTTCCAATATTGTGGGAAGACACCTTCGGCACCAATGGCAAGACCGAGGCAAATGGCACCTGCAGCCAATAGGGAGCGGTAGAGTGCGCCGTTGATATTTTTGTCTTTGAGATAGTGTTGGACGACTTTATAAAGATAGAGCAGGCCGAGCGACCACAGGGCAAAGTAAACCATTTGTAAGTGGGGGGTGTAAATGCTGATGCCTACGGTTCCGCCGAGGATGAGAAAGTAGATGATCTTTCGTGTGTCCATGCCTCGGTAGAGTGCCCAGTACATAAGCGGCAAAAGCGAGATGACCGACATTTTGGCAAAGTGCCCCGCACGTGGAAAAGAGAGGAAGGTGGGTGCCGAGGCATAAGCGACCCCGGCAACAAGTGCAGCAAGGGGATGTAGACCGAGTGCTCGGGCACACAAGAATGTGAAATATCCTGCACAAAACATGGCAACCACATAGCGCCAACCAAAATACCGATGTTCGCTGGTAAAGAGTGCAATCACCTGAAGTGGGAAATATTGTGCACGAAGGCCACTGGACTCGGGTGTGCCGCCCATGAAGCGACTCCAGTTGGCGGGTGGAATTTGCGCGAGTTTTTCTACAAAGGGCTCTTGACCTTTTTGTAATTCGGCACCCGTATCTGAACCGTATATCACATCACCGGTAAAGATAAAACGATAAAAATAAATGATGGTGAGCAGTGCAAAAAAAACAATGGGCACCCAGGGTTTTGACAATTTGTCTGTGATGGGTACTTGGGATGTAGCTTCTAATGTTGAAGGGGTTTGGCGCTGTTGGGGTGCGCGTTTTTTCATGGTGTGTTTCCTTCGGGTTGACGTTGCCAAATGATGAGTTGGCGCAGGGAATAAATGGCAATGGCAATGAGTATGACGACGGCAAATAATAACAAAAATGTGAGGGTTGTATTTAACAAACCCGTTTGGATGGCGTTGAGCCACCAGATGTCGATGATGTCATAGTTTTCTAAGGAAGCAGAGACAGATCGTTTTGTGCCTGATGAAATCGTATAGGTCAGGGACGTACCCATGAAGATGCTTTTGATGCCTGAGATGAGTTGATAGTATCCGCCGAGTATGGGTGACAAATATGGTGAAAAAAGTAAATCGCCTGTGTCACTAGGAGAGAATATCAGGTCCCCTATTTTTTTATCTTGAGCAAACCGCACAAAAAGGTGTGGGTTTGTGAGTGCGCCGGGCAGTTGGGTGATGATGCCAACAATGCCAAATGCCAACACACGTTTCTTTGTAGCAGACTCTATGAGGCTGCCAATAGGCAATATAAAATAAGGTACGATGGGGAGCAGATAACGTGGCCCCCAACTGGATCCGGCATGCCAGTCGATCATGAACATAAAAAAGATGAGATGGATGATAATGAGGCTTAAGAAAAGTTGAGCTTCTTTGGGATGTGACACTTTGAAATGACGATAAGCAAAAGGAAAAAGACAAACAAGAGGTAAAAAAAAGATCAGCCCTCGACCTGTGCTAAAGAGGAGGCCATATAAGGCCGTGATGATTTGTGTAGGCCAAAAAGCGAAGTATCCACCTTGTTGAGAAAGGGTGTCGAGGTGGTAGCCTGTTTGAAAGATGTTGTTGTATCGAACATGGTTGTGAAACAAAATGACAAAAAGAAAAAATGCCAAAGGTGCAAGAATGGCAATGGCCGAAAGGCGTTTGTCTGATTGTGTTTTAAATGTTGGTAAAATATAAAATAAAAAAATAGGTAAGGTGATGACGATGTAGAGTTTGGTTAAGATTGCAAGCCCCATGCATATACTTACTACAACCAAAGCCCATATAAGTTCATTTTTGGTAAAATAAAAACAGCCGCCTGTTGCGCCTAATAGCGCAATGCCAACAAGGGGTTCGGAAAAGCCATATCCTGAATAAGGAAAGACCATGGAACCCAGTGCAAAAAAGAGGGTGAGCCACCACACCGTGCGGTGCTGGTAACCCAATCGCAGGGCAATGCGAAAGAACCCGAGACACCAGAGCGAGCAGATGAATACGTTGGTGAGTGAGGTGGTGAACATGGTGAGGTAATCTGCGGGCAGTTTGGATGTAAATTTTGAGAGGATATGACCCATTGCAAAAAAAGGCAATTCGGCCAGAGAGAGCCCCAATCCGTATTTGGAATATGTTCGGTTAGAGGATGCTATGGATTGGTATTGGCGTTGCATTTCGGGTATTGAGAAGTCTTGATCGGATACAACAAGATCACCATTGAGAACCAAACTGCGTGCGGTGAGGTAGTTCCAAAAACCGTCGCCACCGTAATGGCCTCCTGCTGTGAGCAGGTAGATGGTGCCGATGAAGATAAAAAGATACAAGGATGCCGTGCGGGTGGTCATGATACCCCCCACAACTCAATGCCATTCAAAGTAAAAAGTAAAAAGTAAAAAGTAAAAAAAAGAGGATTACCTTTTTTGTGCTTTGTGTTGGCTTGTATGAAGAGATGGGATATGTACATCATACATTTATTTTTTTTGAATGGCTTCATAGACTTTTTGGTAAACGCGCTCTTGCTCTGCGGCAATGCGATCCCAGGTGAATTGGTCTGCCCATTTGCGCCCTTCGGTACCTAATGTTTTGCGCAGTGTTGGATTATCTAAAAGTTGTTTTATGGCTTGTGCGAGTGCTTCAGGATCTTCGGACGGAACGAGAAGGCCCGTTTCATTGGGGCGAATGGCATCGGCAAGGCCTGGAATGTTGGTGCCAATGACGGCTTTGCCTGCGGCACCGGCTTCAATGGCTACAATGCCCCAGCCTTCGTAACGGGATGGCATGCAAACAAAAAGGGATTTGCCAAAGAGATCATTTTTTTGATCTTGTGTGGCTGGGCCAAAAAATTCGATTCGTTTTTCAATGCCAAGTTCTGCTGCAAGGTTTTGTAATTCTTGTTGGCGCTCTGGGGCACCGCGTCCGGCAAGGATGAGGCGAACGTCTTTGCGATCTAATTGTGCGAAGCCTTTAAATAAAATGTCGAGGCCCTTGGTCTGGATATCGAGGCGGCCAAAGTAGAGGATGTAATCTTGTTCTTCGCCTTGGGCTTGAAAGGAGACGTCGTCTACACCGGTGTACACGAGGTTTAGATCGGCAGTGATGCCTTTTTCTTTGAGTTGTTGTGTGACGGTTGGTGATATGGTGAGCATGTAAGGGTGCGTTTTGAGCACATGCTTTTCGGCGTGTTGGGCAATGTGGCCGAGTAATGGGAATTTTTCTGTGGCATGATCGCCCATGAGATGGAAGAATTCGAGTAGGCTGCGTTGGCGTAAAGTTTTGGATGCATAGAGCGGTGCGTATGCAGAAAAACCGTAGACCCACAGATCAAAATCACCGCGCGCTACTTCGCGCGAGGCTGCTGCAGCAAAGCTGAGTCGGCTGAGGAGATAAGAACGGTTTGTGCCCAAGCGTTTGATGCGTATGCCGTCGCGTTCAATTTCACGTTCACAATTTGGGAATGCACCAACCAGTGTGGTGATGTCGTGACGGTCACTGAGTTGGCGAGAGATTTCTTGGGTACGCAAGGCCCCCCCGCCCCCGCACCAGGGGTTTTCAAAGTCGTCGTATACGGTGTGGAGAATTTTCATAAAGGCTCTGCTTATGCATTTGTCGCAAGGATATGGGCTTCTATGATCTCATCTATTGATACGGTATCTACCCCTACTTTGCCGACGACGATGCCACCGGCAAGATTGCCAATGTAAGCAGCTTCGGGAGGTGATGCATTTGAGAGCAGTGCAAGGGTATAGACCGCGGCGGTTGTATCGCCTGCGCCTGAGACGTCGAAGACATCGCGTGCGGTTGCTGGGATATGGGTGACTTGTCCATCTTGTTCAAAGAGGGCCACGCCTTTTTCGCTGCGGGTCATGTAAACTTGGGTGAGTTCAAATTGTTTGATGAGGCGGTGGCCTATTTCGATGACGGTTTTGTCATCGGCTTCGTCGAGGTTAAAGGCACCCAAAGCTTCAGATTGATTGGGTGAGATGGCGGTGACGCCGTGGTATTTGTCGAAGTTGCGACCTTTGGGGTCGGCGATAATTGGATAGTGATGTGTCTTTTGTATTTGACGAATGGCATCCATAAATGGAAGCGTGACCACACCTTTGGCATAGTCGGATACAAATACGGCACCAAGAGATTGGGCGTTTGTTATGGCATCCATCAATGGCTTGAGTAATTTGTCGTCAATAGGTATTGCGGTTTCACGATCGACACGCAGCATTTGTTGTTGTTGGCGGTATTGTGTGTGGCCCATCACGCGGGTTTTGGTGGTGGTTGGTCGCGTGGGGTCAATGATGAGGCCCGAGGTGTTGACACCCGATTCGCTCAGCGTATTTGTAAGATGAGTGGCGTTGTCATCTTTGCCGATGAGGCCTGCAATGGTGACGTTGGAACCGAGGATGCGCAAGTTGTATGCAACATTGGCTGCACCACCTGGGCGATAGGTTTCAGATTCGACACTGACGACGGGAACGGGTGCTTCGGGTGAAATGCGTTTGGTCGCACCCCATAGATAGTGATCGAGCATGACGTCGCCAACGACGAGTACATGTTGGTTGGGAAATCCGTCTAATATTTCGCGGAGACGTTCTGAGGTCATGCGTTGTTTCCTTTAATTTTCTCGACAATGTTGGTGGTGGAACGTCCTTCTACTAAAGGAATGGTGGTGACGACTCCGCCTGCGGCTTCAACCTCTTTGCGCCCGACAATATCTTGAATTTGATAGTCGCCGCCTTTGATGAGTACATCGGGTAACAGTGCAGCAATAAGTTCTCGCGGTGTGTCTTCGTCGAAGGGGATGATGTGGTCGATGCATTCGAGTGCGGCGAGAATATGGGCACGTTCTTCAAGGGGTAAGATTGGGCGGTTGGGGCCTTTTAGGCGTTGTACGGATGCGTCGGTGTTGAGGCCTAGAAAGAGGACATCGCCCTGTTCGCGTGCTTTTTGCAGGTAGGTGACATGGCCGCGATGAAGGAGGTCGAAGCAGCCGTTGGTGAAGACGGTTTGGGTGCCGAGTTCTCGTAGGCGGGTGCGAACCTGAGCGGCTTGTTCTCGGGTGAGGATTTTGTTTTCGGATGCTTGAACACGGTCGTCGAGGGATTCGGCGAGTGCGTGGGCGAGCAGTGGGATCATGATTTCGTGATGGCCTGTGAAGCTGTAGCCTGTACCGCCTTGCATGGTCGGGCGTTGTACGACATTGACGCGAGGGCGGTAGTGTTGAATCATGTCGAAATTGGCGGTGACAAAATGGTCAACTACGTGGCCTAAATTTCGGGCAACGGTGAGGGCTTTGAGAAAGACTTCGGGCAGAAGGACGGCAGAGCCAATGTTGAGGTATGCACCGCCTTCGAGGGATGCCACAACGGAAGAGAAGGTTTCGAAGTCTTTGAATGAGGCACGGCCAATGGCTTCGCCGTTTGCTGTGGGTTGTTGTTGGATGATGTCGGTGCCAACGGCAACGTGGGCGGTTGCGGGAATGCCGAGTTCGTATGCGGTTGCTAATATGCTGTTGTGTCGGTGGGGTTGGTTGGTTTCTACGAGTTTTTCGCCGATGGCATATGCATATCCGTTGGATGTTTCTCGAATGGCGTTGTTGATGAATTCGCCGGTGTCTTTGGCCATGCCAAAGGAGCCGTCTTTGAGTCCTTCGGCAACGTCTTCGGAGGTTTGGCCTTGCATGGCAATTTCAACGTCATGGATGGCTGTGGAGCCGTTCATGGCAATGGCTGAGATCCAACCGCGTTTCATCATGTCGATGAGCACGGGGGCGAGGCCACATTTGATGACGTGACCGCCGATGCCGATGGCGATGGTTTTGTCGTTGCGGATGGTTTCTGATAGGGTGCGGATGAGGTGGCGAAAGTCGGCGCCGATGAGGATGTCGGGCAAGCTAGTCAGAAAACTTCCGAAAGATGCGCCGCCGGATGCGGGGGTGGCAAATTCGGCGAGGGAGACTTTGCTGAGTCGGTTGGATATGGGGTAGGTTTGGACTTTGGAGAGGTCGATTTTTGGGAAGCTTTTTGGCACTTTTTGTTCCTTGGTTACAATCAATATTTAACATTTTTTCTCCCTTGCCTGCGGCGCCTTACTTTTTTTCAACAGCAAAAAAAAGTAAGCAAAAAATGCCGCCACTGCGCGTGGAGCGTTTGATTTACTTCTGTTTTCTTGCGGGCGAAGGCCACCCTTTCCTGCCCGCGTGGTTCCCACCCTACCGCGTATGCCATACGCCCCATCCCCGCACACCCTTCACACACCACCAACCACACAACGGCACCACCCCACGAGTGGGTGGTATTAAGGTTTAGAGGTGTTTCTCTTTGGTTTTGTATTGCTCCCCTTCCTTTAGGAGCCGGGGGTAGGTGCTTTTGAAGCTATGATCCAGTTGACAACATCGAGTAGATCATTGCCGATGTAGCTGATTTTTTTGGTGTTTTCTGCGTTGGTTTTGGCAATGACTTGTTCGCCGTAGCCTGTGCGAACGAGAGCAGATTGGCATCCGGCGTTCCAACCGGCTAGGAGGTCGGAGTAGCTGTCGCCAATCATAAATGAGCGTGAGAGGTCAAGGTTGTGTTCTTGGGCAGCGCGTTGGAGCATGTTGGGGTTGGGTTTGCGACAGTCACAGATGATTTTTTCACCATAGTCGGGGTGATGGGGGCAGTGGTAGATACCATTAATACTTGCGTGTTGAGATGCGAGTATACTTTTGAGCTCGGTGTGGATTTCGGTTAGGCCTTCTTCTGTGAGCAGACCCCGGGCAATAGCCGATTGATTGGTGATGATGATGACGGGATAACCCGCAGCATTGAGCTTGGCAATGGCTTCGGACGCGTTGGGAATGAGTTGGAGATCTTCGACGCAGTTTAGATGATGTACATTGACGTTGATGGTGCCGTCGCGGTCTAT
>JABIFK010000396.1 GCA_018650745.1 Candidatus Latescibacterota bacterium
AGGTTGTTGTTGATTTGCTGGAGGTGGGTCTTGTCCCCACACCTCACCTGGCAACACAACCCCAGCCATAAAGCCGACCAGGGTTATTACCGAAATGTATTTAAAAACTGATTGCCACCGCGACATACAGCATCCTCCTTTAAAGGATAGAAAGCTAAACAGGACCCTAGGCACTTTCACCCATCAAACTAAGTAAGCGCCCCGACTCGCCTGTAGTTGTTTTTTTCTGATGATAGAAAATCGACCACTCAATATGCGTAATAGGTCTCACCAAAGCAAATTTTTTTCCGAGTACGAGGCCTTGTAATATAACACCCAATACCAGGTGACAACAAACGATTGATGACAGCAAAACCGAACAGAGCAAATCATCAGGCGTCAATTGTCATAAATTATGAAACCGCGAAACACTTTCTACGGAAATATCGGATGCTCTCTTATTCTAACAAGAGAATCGTATACACCTCTTCATTAAGAATGATAACTGGACATGAAAATAAACAACCGTATAGAAAAAAAAAGTGACAGTTATCACCTTAGTCTCACTTTTACATAAAATTTCATCCTTTCTCCTCGTGCTCTTAGTGATCGTATATGATCACCAAGAGCAATCCTTAGGACCGATATCACCACATTCAGGACCGAAATCACCACATTTTCGCTTCAGAAATTTTTCTCACAGAACCTATGTCCGTGTGCAAATAAATTCAAACAACTGAAAATACGAAACTTACCAGACATATCTGGGACAATTGCTTGTCTTTGGAATAAGAACCAACCTTTCATGTTGCAAGATGCGTGCCTAGATCATAATTAGGTTTCGTTATTTTTTAGATCATTTGAAATCAAATACTTACGTGACCTCTTCGTATTGCTGCACCCATAGCCAATCTTGGCCATGTGTAAAATACCGCCCATATTTGTCTTGATTGCACCACCACAAACAAAAGCGCAGGTGCATTTCAAATGCGCCTGCGCTTCACAGTTTCAATCTTTAACAAAAACGAATCTCACCAAACTTAGAATCCAATGGGCTTAGACAGTCGCCCAATCTTACTGCTGACAGGCTGACCGAAAGCCTGAGCAAACACTAAGAAATCAGGAAATCCTATGTTCCCATCACTGTTCAAGTCAGCCGCAGCAACATATCCAGCATCCCCCTTACTTTGCCCAAAAGCTTGAGCAAAAATCAGGAAATCAGGAAATCCGACACTGCCATCACCATTTAAATCTGGACTTGGACCAGAAGCTGCACCGCCTCCAAAGAGCACAGTTGCCCCTCCAGAACCAATATCCAAAGTTTGCGTGCCCGAAGAGGTCCCATATTCAGCCGAAGTCAATACCACACTTGTGCTGCCACTGAAACCGCTTCCTACAGTAAAAGACACCGTGCCAATACTACCCGCATCTTTTGTAGCCGAGGTACCCAGCAGAGCCAAGCTTATTTGTACGGAACCACTGCCCGGCACAGTAATCGGTAATCCTCCGTTAAAAATGTCTGTTGCTGCAAACCCCTTGAACGAAAGAGCGCTGCTGTCAAATGACAAAACAACATTTACACCAACAGCATCCAATGCACCCGATACGGCAACCAAATCAACCTCAACAACATCTCCAACACTTGGCGTTGTCGCAGATCGTCGCGTTTCTTGATCACCTTGTGTCAAATCCAAATCCAATGCAATCGGCCCCGCGGGTCCAGTTGAGACATCGGTAGACGTTGCTTGGGCAACCACCTTCGCTGTTTGATCCACAGCCCCGGTTGTGCTTGCAGTCACGGTGATGGTACCCGCAGTGCCACTGGAAATGGTAGCTGTTGCAACACCATTTACTGCCGTTGCTGTCGTAGCACTTAAACTCCCCCCCGAAGCAGCAAACGTTACCACCGTGCTGTTATCACCACTTTGCAGCACACCACCAATATCTAAGACCTGACAGGTCACGGTTGCGTTATCAGTTCCATTGGCATTGATAATACTCGGTTCAATGGTCAAACCAAGAACCGTGGTCAATTCGACACCGCTGATCAAACCTTTGCTTGTCGAGCTCAGCGAATCAGATATTGAACTCACATCCGTCAAAACAGCACTTTGTATCTTTAATTCTGTTTCTCCGGTTAGCGCATTTAATGCCTCAAATTGAAGCACACCTAACAAGCCTTCTCCATCAGGCGCAACCTTTTCAGACGGGCCGAGGATCACGGCCGTCAACGTCGCCTTTCCACTCCCAATACGACCAATAAAAGCACCCAAACCGCCGTCTTTCTTCAGAATATTAGCCCCTTCAGCCGAGGTTTGCTCTTGAACAGACTTCAGCGCCACTTTTTCTGCATCATAAGCCACCACAACCTCATATCCAATCAGGTTGGTTACACCACTTGCATATACGCCAACAGAAAACACCTCACCGGCAGTTATCTGTCCGGTATTTAACCCATCATTACCAATCGCTGAGCCAAAATCGAATGCCAAAACAGCATCCGCATTATTCCCACCGGTACCTGGCGCAGGTTGAGTAGGTAAGGCAGGAACTGAAACAGCAATTGCCAAATCTGAAATATTGCCGTCGGCCTTGAGTGTAAGCTCGTCAGGATCACCATCACCATCACCGTCTAGGAAGCTTCTAACTGAACGTCCATCTGACAATTCTAAGGTCAGATAAACACCATATACGCCTGGCGGAACATTCTTAAATTCAAAACTACCATCACGACGAATATTGACTTCCCCTACGCGTTTCTGATCGCGCAAATTGCCCAATGTGACTTCGCCTTTTGCCGTACTGCCATCACTTAATGCAATACTCCCGCCAATAGATCCCCCCAAGAAGCGCTCACGTGTCGAAAATGGAATCTCGATCACATCATCCAATTCTGCACCCGAAACACCTTGCGCCCACAGGACTAATAAGACATAATCGGTATCGGGCTGCAAATTCACTTTCGCTTCAATTTGACGGGGATTGTCTCGATTAATGCGTAAATGTTCGCGCGGGTCAAATCCTGCAATGGCAGGAATCATTTCGACATCCAAAGCCAATTGCCCCCGATGCTGTTGCAATGGCTCAGAAAACTCCAAGGACAGATTTTGACGGCCCGAGCCCACTCCGCCCTGACCTGGGCGCGGGGTGCTGGCACGCAGCCCCAACTCAGACCCCAATTGCAC
>JABIFK010000478.1 GCA_018650745.1 Candidatus Latescibacterota bacterium
AGTGTACTGTAGATGAAGGGACGCATTAATGGCTCTGTTGATAATGGTTTCTTAAGATGTCACTGCCAAAGTCGTTTGTCAGGTCGCGCCAAACGGCATGGATGTGGTTGGCATCATTTTGAGTGCAGTCATATTCTGCAAGGAATGTTGAACCCAGCACACGATAGTAGTGGCCATCGCCTCGGTTTACACCCCCTGCCCACGCAAAAGCGGCTGTGTCAAGCGATGCTGCAATAAGGTTTTGACGTTGTGCATTGGCAATGGACTCTGGTAGGCGTGAGACATAAACGTTGATGAGTTCGTTTGTGAGATCGCGTTGAGATGCGGTCATATCTTTGAGTTGCAGGCCTTCAATTTGCACTTCGTCACTGACACGTGGTACGTTTCGGGTGAAAATATCATTGGGTGCTTCGGTATTGATGATGGCGATTTTTTGCTGTTCTCCATCGAGTGAGGCCAGCAGGTCGCGTGCGAGATCTTCTTCTTCTTGGAGTGCGCGAAGACCTTCTTTGCTGCCGTGACGTACTTGAGCTGGGTTGGAGCCAAAGAAGACTGGGGTGGGGGCAACCAAGGTGCCGTTGACAATGGTGTAGTTGATGGAGATGTGGTGGCCTTCAAAACGCCAGCTCCAAGTTGTGTCACTGCCTGGCGTGCCAAAGATGACCAGGTGATACAATTCGGGGTCGCGAGGGAAACGGCCTTCGGTACCTTCGATTTCGGCGAGAATAGGTTCGAGACTGATGATGGTGCGGGCCTTGGTGCGGGCTTGCTCACCTAGGCCGGTGTCAACAAGGGCAAACGCTTTGTCGCGTTGGTGTTGTTCCATCTCTTTTAGGCCCAAACCCAATCGGTCGCGGGGGATGTAGTGCCAGTCGTGACGGTTTTCTTCATTGTCGAAGGCTTGTTGGGCCTTTGTGGCTTGGTCTGGGCGTAGGGATGCGAGAAAAGCGGTGGCTGTGTCGGCCATGGCTTTGGCGGTGTCTATTTGGGTGTAAAGTTCTTCGAGAGACATGGTTATTTCCTTTCGGTGTATTTAAGCTGCTGGATAATCTTTTTTGTGTAAATCTTGAGCGCGTTGATGTTCGACCTCTGTAAAAGGTGAACATGTTGAGGCGTTGATTGCGTCTTGTAGTTCACCTGTATTTTTTGCGCCGCTGAGAACGAGTGACACATTAGCGTTGTCGAGCACCCAGCGCAGTGCGGCTTGAGGCATGGTGGATATATCGTCTCGAATGAGATATGAAAGGGCTTCGACGTAGTCTACGCGTTCGCCTATTTCTTCTTGGGAATAACGTTTGTTGAGATTGTTCGATTCAAATTGGGTTTGGCGTGTGATGGTGCCAGAGAGAAAACCATTGGCCAGTGATTCACGCGCAAAAATGCCAATGCCTTGCGTACCCAAGTCTTCTATGAGAGATGTGGATTCACGATTCATGAGGCTGTAGACGACTTGAATGGCGTCTATTTTTCTTTGAGATGCCCAATCGCGTGCCATTTGCTGTGTGTCTTCAAATTTGGAAATAGAGTGGCCAATCACGCGGACTTTGCCTTGTTGTTTGAGATCGGCAAGGGCTTCCCATACGTCGCAGAGAATTCTTCACCAAAACACCACGCACCGCCAAAATAATCTTCGGTACCTGTGCCACAAATGGTTGGAAATTTATCATCATCGTCGATAAACATTTTAATTTCACCTTCGCCCCACCAACCAGCATTGTTTTGTTGCCAAGCCATAAAGGTGCCTATGTATTGACCTTGGCCTTGTATGTTATCGATCATGGTATAATCGGTGCCATAAGTGAGTGGGTTGGTGCGTCGCCATTGGGCGTGAAAATATAGGGCATCATCGGAGACGGGTTCGAGCGTGTAGTTGATGGTGTAAAAAAAGTGGTTGAGGTCGTTGGGCCCATCATTCTCGACGGTGATGCGCGCGTGTTTGCGAAAGGGCATTGCAAAATAACAATTCATACCGCCGCTTGAATTCACATTGATGGGAATAGAGAGAATGCTTTGGCGGGCTTTCCACGAACAGCATAAAAAATCACCAATTGGAGACTCTACAGACGGTTCGGTTTCGTTATCCCAATAGATTCGGATGGTGACGTCGCGATAAAATTTGGTGTCGAGTGTGATCCACATGTGACGGATTACACCTGGGCCATCCACATCCATAAGCGTAGCCGTTTGCCCGGCTGGAAGGGGAATGCAGGGTGAAACTTTCCAACCTTGCCCCAATTCTCGCGCGGCATTAGCACCTTCGTGCAAGGTGCTTTCTGCTGTGGCCATACCCCCTTTGCTTTTTTCACCATTCGGATTTTCTGCTGATATAGAACGCGATTCTACGTTTCGCTTTTCAAATAGATTGCCAAGGTCTATGTGCATCGTGTCTCCTGTGGGGCAAATATTTCGTCTTAACAAATTATGGATAATGGCATTGCTTTGTATTTGTTGAACTGTTTATTATTCGATCAATTCCAAACCCAATGTTTTGCCTTTTTTGATCGCAGGCACGCCTTCTATCATCCAAACGGGTGCGGGGGCGTCTGTGAGGTAGTGATCGAAGAATTGTTGCATGCGGATGGCCCAGTCCTTGCGGTTGTGATATTTGCGCAGGCCATGTTCTTCGCCGTTGTAATTGATGAGCCACGCAGGTTTGCCAAGGCGTCGCATGGCCACAAACATTTCAATGCCCTGATACCACGGTACGGCACCGTCATTGTCATTGTGCATCATGAGCAATGGGGTTTGGATTTTGTCTGCCCAAAAGATGGGTGAATTCTCGATGTACCGATTGGGGTATTTCCAGAGGGAGCCGCCAATACGGCTTTGGCTTCTTTCATATTGCATCATACGGCTGAGGCCAGAACCCCATCGAATGCCACCATAGGCACTGGTCATGTTGGAAACTGGGGCACCGGCTTCGGCGGCGGCAAACAGGTTGGAGCGTGTGAGTATGTAGGCTGTTTGGTAGCCACTCCAACTGTGCCCTATGATGCCAACACGTTTTTTGTCAACAAACCCCTTGTCTATGAGTTGCGTTACACCAGGCACAATGGCGTTGACAGCACTTTCACCTGGATATCCGATTTTATAAGGGATATCGGGTATGAAGATCAGATATCCCTTGCTGACAAAGAGGCTCATGTTGATGACCGAACGACCCGGTGATGGCGCCCAATAATTGTGGAGGAGTTGTGAATATCTTTCGTAGTAGAAAACGACCATTGGATATTTTTGGGATGGGTCAAAACCTTCGGGTTTACACAAGATGCCCTGTAAGTTTTCTCCGTCTAAGGATGTCCATTCTACAAGTTCGGATGTGCCCCAAAGGTAATCTTTTTGTTGGGGATTGATATCGGTAACTTTGCGGGCATTTTGAAAGTTGTTATCAGATATCCACATGTCGGGATATTCGTGAAAACTGGATTGGGTGTAAAAGAAGACATCGGCATCTTTGGCTTTGCGAAGGCGGTTAAGGTCTTTGTCTACTTGTATCAATTTTTGTGGTTCTTGGTTGCCTTCTAATCTGTCGCGATAATAACCATCGGCTTTGGTTTTTAGGTTAAAGGACGATAGGAGCCACTCAGATTTTGGGTTGCGGGCGCGTTCATCGGGGTCGAGACTTACATACCGAAAACGATTGCTGGTTTTGCGACCGATACCCTCGGTGATATTGATCGGAGATTTTTTGCCTGTGGGATCGGTGCGCCAGATGTCGAACCGGTCGTAAATGAGAAAATCTTTATCGCCTTTTGTCCAGCCTCCCGTACCGTGATTATTTGCGGGCATAGGCCTGTCGTGGAATTCGTTGTGAAGCGCATGGGGTATTTGAGCACCAGCATTGATGCGGTTGCCCGATTTGATGTTTTGCACAAAGAATGTTTTTTGGACCCCATCCCACCAATATAGATATTTTGATTCGGGTGAAAAACTAGGGCGTGCTTGTAATTTGGTGTGCATTTTTGTCTTTTGCCCTGTTTGGGTATCGATCAGATAACTGTCGTAATAAGCAGGTGAGTCCCAAGAGATGAGCTGCCGATAGGGCATGATGCTGGTGCCAATGACATATTTGGCATTGCCTTCACTGCCTAATCGAATATCGGGTATGTCTGGGGTGGCCAGTTGTACGATCTTGTTGTTGCTGAGATGCACAACTGCGCGATAAGATCGATTTTTTTCATCTTTGAGATCTTTAAGTTGCATGGGTTGGAGATAGGGGTCCTTCCAGTTCCAAATGTCTACCACCACTTTCTCATCTTTGGGTGTTTCGTCTTCTTTTTCTATTTCCGGTTTGGGCGCTGTTCCAAAGAAGAGTTTTTTGCCGTCTTTTGAAAATGCGAGATTGCCGTGTTCGCTAACCCACCAACCGGAAGGAATTCCCCGTGTGCCGAACTTGGCAATTTGTGTGGGCGCTTTGGCTTTGGTTTTCCAGTGGTATAGGGTGTATTCCTGTTGTTCTGCACCAAAGCTGTCGCGGTTGGTCACAAAGGTGAGTTGATCGCCCTTTTCGTGGAGGGTGATTTTTTTATAGTCGGCAGGACCTGTGAGAATGGCAACGGAGTCGCGTGTATTGGTGTTGATGGCATAGAGACCATCGGCGGTGCTGTCTTTACTTGCAGCCGCATAGACGAGGTGCTTGCCATCTTCCGACAGGTGATAGGAGACCACATGGGCATAACGCGTTTCTTTGCCTGATTTAAGATTGCGTAAGACCAACTCGGTGCCTTCTGATTTTTTGCGGTCTTTCTTTTTGTCTTCTTTCTTTTCTTCTTCTTTGGCTTCGGTGGATTTTTCTTCTTTTTGAGTTTCTTCTGGTTTTTTAGTCTCTTCTTGTTTTTCTGATTCTTTGGTTTCTGGTTTGAGTTGTTCTTCTTCTGATTTTGTTTTAGATGTGCCTTCTTCCTTTTTTACTTCTGTGCTGTCTTGTTTTACGTCCGTGCTGTCCTTTTTTTCTATTACTTTCTTTTCCAATAAATAGGCGATGACATCGCCACCTTCTTTTGGCATTTTGAAAGATTTGACGCGTCCAATCTTGAGGGTGTCGCCTGTTTCGAGTGTGATAATAGCAAGTGAGTCTTTGGGACTCTCTTCTGGCTTTTTCTTATCCTCTTTTGCTTGTTTAACAGAATCTTTGAATGCTTTAACAAGCGTTGCGAGATATTGGTTGTTGTTGTCAAAACGAGGAGACTCGCCTCGTGGAATGATGTAGACACGGTCATCGGTAAGGCTTTTGATGTGCAATTCTGAATCTTTTTGCTCGGGACCTATAGATAGGAAGATCCATTTGGCATTGTTAGAAATACCTTGTGCATTTGTCCGGTTCCAAAGTTCATAAGCGTCATGATCCAGTGCCTTTTTTTCTTGGGCCATGGATTGGGTTGTAAGAATCAGTGCAAGCAGAAGGCTAAGGCGAAGCCACATAATCTATACCTTTCGGTGATGGGATATTTGAGTTCTGGCTTTCAGTATCAATATTATCCAAATTATCCAACAACTGCTTTGGGGCTTTCTCCCTGCCAAACGCGCTGAAGGTTTGCAAAGACAAATTCTCCGCGTCGGCTCCACGTATCAAATGTGACACCGGCAGAATGAGGCGTGAGTAAAACATTTTCACATTTCAGAATGGGATCACTTGGGTCTGGCGGTTCTGATGCGAGCACGTCGAGTGCTGCACCTAATATGCTTTTTGCTTGCAACGCTTTGGTGAGTGCCGGTTGATCGACTACACCACCACGACACGTATTAACGAGCAAGGCATTGGATTTCATTTGAGCAAGTTGTTCTGCGCCAATAAGGTTTCGTGTGCTGTCTAATAGGGGGACGTGAAGCGATACAATGTCTGATTGTTGGAGTAGACCGTTCAGATCTGTATATGTTGCATGATGTTCTTGCTCGATTTCTGGCGAGGCTTGCTGGGCATCGGTGTAAATGATATTGGCGCCCAATGCGTTTAAGAGCTTTGCGAGACGTTGGCCAATGTTACCCAATCCAATGAGACCGACCGTTTTGCCATGAATCGTAAAGGTGTCGAGGCCGTTGTTAACGTTTTTGTATTGGTTGTTGCGCACATGACCATCTTGGGCAACCATATGGCGGTAGAACCCGAGAATAAGTGCAAGGGTATGTTCGGCCACGTCAATGGAGTTTGCACCACCGTTGTTGGCAATGGGAATGCCGAGTTCTTGGCAGAGGGTGACGTTGAGTTGGTCGTAACCTGCGCTGACAAGCTGGATGAGTTTAAGGTTCGTGGCGGCTTTTAAAGCGGCATCGACCGGTGGTGTTCCAAAGAGGATGAGAAAGTCGGCATTTTGAAGGGATGCGATTTGTTCTTCTTCTGATAAATTGGGCGCATGAACGGTGACTTCATAGTCGTCAGGAGCGTGGCTGGTGATGCGTTCGGCCATTTCGGGTAAGATACCCGTAAAGAAGCGGGCGATGGGCATGATAACCTCTAAACTTTAAGGTGATAGAAAAATCGATGCCCAATATAATAACATAGTGTAGAAAATCAAAAGCCGACGTTGACACGTCGGCTTTTGATTTGTGAAGCTTTTTAGGGTGTAATTGGAATATATATCAACTTTCTCTAAAGATAACACTTTCACGATCAAACCATTTGGCACAAAAGAAGAGACTTAGACCCGCGAGGAGAATGAGTGAGGCATAAACTTCAAGGAGCAAAGGCATGGTGATGGTGCCCGCTAAGACTTCTTTGGTGGCCAATGAGACGTTGAGCACTGGAATGAGAGCTGTGAGACTTGTGAGCTCGATGCCTGGTAACAGACCCACAAAAACAGGTAGAATAATAAAAAGGTTTAACGGCGTCATGAGGCTTTGCGCTTCTTTAAAAGATTTGGCGAAAATGGAAATGGCCAAAAGGGCAGCTGCAAAAAAGATGGTGAGCGGCAGGAGGAGGGAAATGGATATGGCGATGTTGGCTGGTGCGAGTAAGCTGCCAATGACGTCCGTGAGTTTCTCCACTATTTCACGGTGTTGGCTCACCGCAACAAAGATGCCGATGAATGTGAGACAGGTTGATGTGAGGCCTGCCAATGCCACCACGCCAAATTTACCCAAAAGAATCTGAAATCGGCTGGCAGGGGAGGCCAAGAGGGTTTCGAGGGTGCCGCGTTCTTTCTCGCCGGCTCCCAAGTCAATGGCGGGATACATACATCCCATAAAGCAAAAAATGATAAACATATAAGGCAAAAAGCCACCCACAGCTTTGCCGAACTTTTCTTGGTCCGATGCCACATCGTGGCGATGTGTTTTAATGGCGTCACCAATGTTGCGGTCGAGGTATAAGCGATCGAAACGATCTGTGACGAGTTGTTCTTCGTAGTCGTTTATCAGAGGTGTGAGGCGGCGGCGTGTGACGTTTAAATCTTTGGATGATTTGAAGTGAAGATGAATGTCGCCTGATTTTTGGTCGGCAACTTGTTGGTCAAACTGTGCATCAATGCGAATAACAGCATCGAGTTTGTCTTCTTTGATCATACTTTCAATATCTTCTATGGCTATATCTTCGTGTATTTCCATGTCATCACGATTGAGCAGTATATCTCGAAATGCTGCCGCATTGTTTTGTGCAATGAGACCCACTTTGATGGTTTTTTCTTGGGCTTTTTTGGTTTGAGATGATGTGACTTTTGTAACAATGGTCATGAGTACTGGGAACAAAAGGAGTGGAATAAGAACCATGGTGATGATGGTTCTGCGATCACGCAAGGTGTCTTTGAGTTCTTTGCAGAAGATGATCCAGGCTGGGTTCATAATAACCTCACAAAAAGGCAATGGATAATGGCAAATCAATCTTTTAAAATTTGTCCAGACTCTTCCTCGACCAAGCGAATGAATTCGTCTTCTAAGCTTGGGGTTTGCATTTGATCTTGGAAATCTTCAAATGTGCCATTGTAACAAAGTTTTCCTTGGTGAACGATGGCCAAGTCATCGCTGAGCAAACTGACTTCACCCATCCGATGGGTTGAGAAGATGACTGTTTTTCCTGCCTCTTTGCAGTCGCGGATAAGGCGCACAATATTGCGAGAGGTGACCACATCGAGACCATTGGTGGGCTCGTCAAAAACGATCACGTCTGGGTCGTGAATGATGGTGCGTACAATGGAGACTTTTTGGCGCATACCCGTTGAGAGCTTGCCTATGCGGCGATTGGCAAATTCTTCCATGTCGAGCAATCTAAAAAAGTGATCGCGTTGGGTTTCAAATGTTGCGCGGTCTAAACCATGTAGGTCTGCAAAGTATTTGACCATTTCGTTTGGTGTGAGTCGGTCGTATAGACCGGTGTTGCCTGTTAGAAAGCCTAAATTGGTTCTTACGTCTTGGCTTTGTTGTACTGTGTCAAATCCTGCAACGGAGATGCTACCTGATGTGGGTTTGAGCATGGTGGCTATGAGGCGCAAGGTTGTGGTTTTGCCTGCACCGTTGGGCCCTAAGAGGGCAAAGACACGTCCAGGTTGACATGTGAAGCTGATATCACGCACCGCATCAACAGTGTTTCCTACGAACCCTTCGCCCATTTCGCGTTTTTGCTGTCGTGAGAGTTTGAAGATTTTGGTCAGGTTTTCTACTATGACCATGAGATGCCCCCGTGGGAATTATAAATTAAAAATTCAAAATGAAAAAAATTATGGATTTCCACTTTTACTTTCTAATTTTGCATTTTTAATTGCTTGTCGATCCAGTCAGAAATGAGATTGAGTGCAATGGGTGCAAAGGTTTCTTCTATTTTTGCATATTCTTCGAGGCTGCCTGTTTGGGCTGTTTGGAATAAGTGGTTAAGGCTGGGCAGTTCTGTGACAACGACGTTGGTGTTTCCGCCTGCTTTGAATGCGGCTTCAATGGCTGCCAAATTTTCTTTGGCAGGTACTTGAAGGTCTTTTTTTCCAATAAACGCGAGGGTGGGACAGATTACTTTTTTGAGGATATCTGCTGGGTCATGTGATAGAAAGTAGCGACACCAAGGAGATAAGTAAACCGATAATGTGCCATTAAAGCCAAGCCCGCGACTGCTTTCTCCCAATGGCCACCACGTGCTGCCGTCTTGGGTAACAAATGGGGTGCCAGATAGATTGATGTATTGATCTTGCGGGATATAGGTGACCCAATCGCCATTTTTTTCGGTTTGCATCACAATTGGCATTGTTTGGGTGGGCAGACTGATGACAATGGCGCACACCCTCTTCGCGCCATTTGGACTCGGACGGGTTTTCCATGAGCGTGGTTCCTTATGGGATTCTGGGAAGCCGATTTTCGACAGACGGCAATTGGGGTGCTGGGGACGGGTGTTTTTGATACCAATATGCAGTGGAACTAAAATCGTCTGATCGGTGGTTGTTGTGGCCGTGTTCAATGGTAACTTGGATTGATTTTGTGAACGGAATAGGATCGGGGACATGAAGACGGTACATGGTCCATTGGCCATTCCAATTGTCGTGGTCGTGGTTGTAAAGTGAGGTGCCTGCGTAGGGATAACAGTTGGGTTGCATACACCAGGCGTGACAGAAATAGTCTTCGCTGCCAGTTCCATGCAAAGAACCCGGGAAAGGCTCTCCGTCTATGAAGATGATGTCGTCGCCTTCACCCCACCAGCCACCTGCGTGATTGTCGATGCTTAGGTTGCACCCTATATAAGTGCCTTCGCCTTGCGTATCGAGAATGACATAATTTTCATCCCCTGTTAAATTGGGGCCTTCTTTGCCATCAATTAAAGGGACCGGATCGCAGGGCATTTCGGCATGCCAGCCCGCGTGAAAATGATAC
>JABIFK010000447.1 GCA_018650745.1 Candidatus Latescibacterota bacterium
TGACAATGGCGGGATACTTTCTTCAGAAACTCCCACATTCGCACACGCGTTTTCTGCTGCGGGATATGAAACTGTTTTATGCGGGCGGATGCACTTTAACGGCCCAGATCAATATCACGGATTTGACAAAAGAATTCATGGCGATGCTGGCGGACGTTCGCTCACACCCGAAATTCTGGGCTCTGGACAAAACAGAACCAATGGACAAACCCACTATGCAGTGGAAGTCTCGGGCTATGGAAAAAATGGTTTTCAAGCCTTTGACAGATCTGTTACAAATACAGCTTGTGACTACATCCAAGCAAATCACGACCGCCCCTTCCTCCTTGTGATTGGTCTGATGTTGCCTCACAATCCACTCATTTGTGAGAAAGAGTTATTCGATTACTATTACAACCAGATCCCACCCATAGAGCCGGAACCAGAGACTTACATCGAAAACATTCACCCAGCAATTCGACTGTGGCGTGAACGGCGGGGCATAGAAAAACTGTCACCCGAACAAAATCGACGCGCATTGGCCGCTTATTGCGGTTTGGTTACCGAATTAGACCGCAACGTTGGAAGCATACAGACAGCAATGGATACGGCCAACAAAGCGGATAATACGGTCTTCGCATATTGCTCAGATCACGGTGACATGGCCAGTGAGCACGGATTGTGGTGGAAAAGCAATTTCTACGACGGGTCCGCAAGAATTCCGCTCATAGTTTCACATCCCGACACTTTGCCTAAAGGTCAAACACGCGACTGCGTCTCGAGCCTCACTGACGTAGGACCGACATTGCTCGATCTCGCTCACCTTGACACATTGCCCGATGTCTCAGGACGCAGCCTTGCAGCCGTTCTCTCAAGCGGCCTTCCCACAGACACACCACATGACGTATTCTGCGAATACATGGGTCTCTTAGGAGATCAACCTGCCTGCATGATTCGCTCCAAAAATTGGAAACTCAATTATTACTCAGAATTTGACTCGTGCCAACTCTTCAACTTAGAAAGCGACCCAACAGAAAGAAATGATTTGGCACGTGACCCTGCCTGTCAACAGATCGTAAAGGAACTCAAAGAAAAAATAGATGCCCGCTGGTCAGCAGCATCGATGTCATCAAACCTTGGCAAACAACACCGTGCCCGTCAGCTTATACGCGCAGCAGGTGACAAACATAAACCGCCAGTAGAAAGTTTCATCTCCTCCGCGCACGACAATGCATTCGATTTCTCACAACTTGAAACATAATAATCGTATTTCCATGACAACTTGAATTTGTAACAACATATTTAAAAGAGGCAATCAATGGGCAAACCCAACATCATCTACATTCTCGCAGACGACATGGGATACGGTGACTTCGGCGCGTTTAACAATGGACTCTCGCAAACGCCCGTACTTGATCAATTGATTACGCAAAGCACCTCTCTCACACAACATTACTCGGCCTCCCCCATCTGCTCACCTTCACGAGCAGGTTTTCTCACGGGGCGCTATCCGCATCGCACGGGCGCCATCGAAACAAGAGAACTGCGTGGCCTATGTAATCTGGCCATTCGTGAAACCACTCTTGCCGATATGTTTAAAACAGCAGGTTATGCCACTGGCTTGGTTGGCAAATGGCACAACGGGTGCTTGCAAGAACGTTTTGGCCCCAACGCAAGAGGCTTTGACGAATTCACCGGATTTCGGAGTGGTTGGCAAGATTTCTACGACTGGATCATGGATCGCAATGGCCAACACAGCAAAACCGACGGGCGCTATTTGACAGATGTCTTTACCGAAGAAGCCATCGACTTTGTCACACGGCACCAGAAAGAACCCTTCTTTTTGCACTTGGCTTACAATGCGCCACACACACCCCTCCAAGCACCCCAAGAGGATATTGAACCCTTTGCACAAACAGGCAAATTTAACAAAGCGGTCAGCACCATCTACGGCATGATTCGTCGCATGGACATAGGCATTGGTCGCCTGCTCGAAACCTTAGACAAATTGGGCCTGGCCGAAAATACCATCGTCTGTTTCACTAGTGACAATGGCCCCCAATTTGGCGGCCAAGGCGAGAACAGCACCGTGCGGTTTAATTGCAACTTCAACGGTGCAAAAGGCAAAGTTTACGAAGGGGGTATTCGCGTGCCAATGATCATGCGCTGGCCAGAAGGTTTAAAAGCCGATCATAAAATTGATCACATGATTCACGCTTGTGATTGGTTCCCCACACTCCTATCCGCGGCCGGTATTCACCCCCCATCAAACTTGAAGTTGGATGGCACAAATGTCCTGCCCGTTCTTCAAGATGAAAGTCACAAAGTACCAGACCAACGTTTTTGGCAATGGAATCGTTATCAACCCGAGGTTACAAGTAATGCCGCGATGCGAGATGGTGATTGGAAGCTTGTTCGCCCCGTCATTAGAGAAACAACCTGGACAGATCCTGAAGAACAAGCTGAAGATTCAAAATTTAGAGATGCCCCGTGGGAACACTTTGCCCCCGTTGAAGGGCCGTTTCCCGATCGAGCATTGCCATCACCCACACAACCAGAACTCTACAACATTGCAGATGACCCACACGAACAGAACGACCTTTCAGACCAACATCCAGATCGCGCTGGTAAAATGCTGACACAATTGGAAACTTGGTTTCAAGATGTTGAAAAGGATCGCGAATCTATTGGCGGTGCGTGGGCAGAAGGATAAACAAAGCTCTCTAATAACCGGCAAAATCGTTTATCAAGAAAACATCGAGATTAGAAACAACAATAAACAGGACGCCCAAAAGGCATCCAACGACATGACCTGAAAACTACAAATCAAAATGGAGATTACAATGGCAATCAAAACATGTCTGATGATTGGCGGCGGTGGTATGGCCGGTGGTTGGATTCAGAGAATTCAGAACAATTTCGGTGATCGTATCAAAATAGTTGGATTGGTGGACGTGAACCAAGACGTACTCGAAACCCAGGCACAAGCGCTTGGGCTTTCAAAAAACCAGCTTTTCACATCACACGAAGATGCGCTCTCATCGGTCAAGGCCGACTTTTGTGGAGTTGCAACACCGCCTCAGTTTCACGCACCGGCGGTCATTGCAGCACTCGAAGCCGGAATGCCCGTGATCTGTGAGAAACCTATTTCAGGCACACTCGAAGAATCCAAAGCAATGGTCGCTGCAACAAACAAAACCGGATTACCTTGCGCTATCATCCAAAACTATCGCTACGCACGCAACAAACAGGAACTCGTTCGCATTCGCACCGAAGGTCGCTTGGGCAGGTTACAACATATTGTGGGTCGCTACGCGTGTGATTATCGCAAAATGGGATCTTGGGGAAAAGAATGGCGGCATACCATGGAATTTGGATTGCTCTTTGAGGGATCTGTTCACCACTTTGACATGTTGCGTTTTCTGTCTGGTGGTGATCCAGAGACGCTTATGGGGTTTGGCTGGAACCCCGAATGGTCGAGTTTCACGCACCACTCAAGTGGTCTCTACTTAATGAACATGGACAATGGCACGCATACGTGTTACGAAGGCAACAGTTCGGCAGCAGGCATCACCAACTGTTGGCACAGAGAGCATTACCGCGCTGAATTTGAAGAAGGGTGTGTCGAAGTTTCAGAAGGCAACACCATGACCATTCATCGTGTGGGACGAGATCCTGAGATTTACGAAGCACCCGAAATCCAATGGGAAGGCCACGACCACCTGTTTGATGAATTTCTCAATTGGCTGGATGGCGGCCCACCTTCAGAAACTCGAATTGAGAAA
>JABIFK010000790.1 GCA_018650745.1 Candidatus Latescibacterota bacterium
GTGTTTGATGAGCCTGTGCAACCGGCCAAGCCTATAACACGGAACAGCGGCATACATGTGGTGCTCGGCGTGGTAATTCATATGCCAGTAAAGAAACTGAAGAATGGGGTTGAGGTAGATCGTGCGAGAGCAAAGACGGAAATCTGGCACCTTGTCTTGAAGACCCACGTGTTGGGAAGAGTTGCACAAATTTTGCAACCAACTCCCAAACATTTTGGGAAAAGTAATCACCAAAGGAACAATCCAATAGCCAAATGCAAGAGACACACCTGCAATCAACAAATGGCCAATCAACATGATGCGCTCCCAGTTTGTATACGCCCGACGCCTTTCCGGATCACTTTCAGGAAAAAGCATGCCAACCCATTTGTCGTCTGTATTAAGATATCCCGTGAAGTTCTTAAACTTGCTCTTGAGTAAGGTGTAGGGATACTTGTAGTTGATAATGCCCCGTTTCCAAAAACCCGAGAGATCCATTTTTTGTGGCAAAACCACTTCCAAATCGTCGGGCGGATGCAACGTATATTTGTGGTGTTCTGTGTGACTTGCCCAAAACATGTGATGGTTGTGCCAACCCAAAAACGCTAAAACATGCAGGAAGAAACGATTGAGCCATTGGGTTTTGAAAACCGAATCGTGCACCAATTCGTGAAATCCATTGACCAAAAAATGCCAAAAGTGACCGTTAACGAATACGAGCAACGCAGTGACATACCAAGGCCAGTGGAACGAAGAATAGATGGCCGAGCCCGAGGCAACGGCAAGAATTCCTAAATAACCAAGCGTCTGAGCAAATCCAAGAAAATCACTCCGTTTATTCAATTCGCGCAATTCCTCGCGCGTAACAGGACAACGGTACCATTTGACCCGCGTCTTTTTCGGTTGTTCGTTGTATTTTGGGCCTTCTGTCAATATGTCTTGATCAGAAAGCTCATCCGGGTGGGTAGCTGCAGATGGGTCGTTGTGTTTTGGCTGTGTGGCCATTGTGAAAGTCTGCCTTTTTAGGGTTTTAGAAATTCTTCTCTTAGAATTCCGTTTGCGTAAATGAGTTTTATTCCTGTATCATAACGAAAAAGTTTCAATGGTCATTCTGTTTATTTAATCGGAAAGACGACATTTTACGATAAATAATGAACATTTGCAATGGCGACCATTCCAAAACAGTATGCTTTCGATCATATTTCTTAAAGATAAGGTGATCAAAAGCAACCAACAAGTACAACTCCGAATGGCGTCCAATCAACTCATCCGCTCCGTACCCTGATTAATCACCGCAACATAAGCGCGATATTGAAACAAACGATTGCGCTTTTGAGCCGTCATTTCATCAACAATACCGAGCTGCTCAAGATGTCGCAAAGACTTGTTCACCGTGGCGGGTGTCAAACCTATCTTTTCAACCAATCCCTTAGATGTTGCAATCGGCCTTTCCATCAAAGCCCTGTGTACTTGCAAAACTGAAGCAGACACACGGCCCAGACTTTTGATCTTGACCCCATCTGCGTGTGAAAGATCCAAAAGGTTTTGCGCAGTCTCCACCGCCTGCTTAGCAGTCACTATCACCGCATCGGCAAAAAAATCCAACCAAGCTTCCCAATCGCCTTTAACACGCACAATATTGAGAAGCTCATAATATCTTTGTCGATGCGTCTTAAAGTAAAGACTCAAATAGAGCATAGGTTCACGCAACACCTTTTGCGAACATAACAGTAAGGTAATGAGCAAACGCCCCAAGCGACCGTTACCATCTAAAAAGGGATGAATCGTCTCAAATTGAACATGCGCCAAAGCCGCTTTCAAAAGCACAGGTGTGGACTCAGGTTGATCGTGCAAAAACAACTCTAACTTGCCCATACAATCCAGAATCAACTCTGGAGGCGGCGGTACAAAAGCAGCATTTTGAGGACTTGTCCCCCCAATCCAATTTTGGCTCCGACGAAAATCACCGGGTGCTTGATCCTGCCCCCGACCTTTGGCCAACAACAAACCATGGACCTCTTTGATCAACCGCAAAGAAATAGGAAATCCGTCTGATAACCGTTTCAAACCATGATGAAACGCTGCAACATAATTGCTCACCTCCTGTACATCATTCAGGGGCACACCCGGTGTCTCATCCAACTCAAAAAGCAAAAGATCTGACAAAGACGACTGCGTGCCCTCAATCATGGATGAAAGCACAGCTTCTTTTCGGATGTACATATAGAGCAACAAAGATGTATCAGGCAGCAACACCGAAACACTGTCCAATCGCCCCAACATCAACAACGCTTCATCAAACTTATTTCGAAGCGCGGGTGTCCACGCAATGGGCGGATTTGGGGGCAATGGTGCAGGCACAAATGCTTGTGCTTCTTCTCCAACCGTTGAAACTGACACATAATGTCCCTGAAGGGTGCGCTGCATGATCATGCTCCTAAACTTAAAATAAGAAATATTTTATTTTAATATAATCCAATACCTTAAAATAAGAAAGCCTCAACCATCAAATGTTTCTTTATTTTTAATGCCTTATGAATCCCTCACTGCTACCGGAATACCTCTGAACGTCTCGTGCGAGCACCCGGCGCTCTGAACCTGCATCGACAGTACCCGATGCACAACGTGCAGATCTGCCACTGAGCCAAATTTTACCTGCTCAAAATTGAGCCATCCCAACAATTTTCAATATATTAAATAATACTACTTAATAATATTAATTGAAAAATTCTTTATTTTAGTGCTTTTATTATCTCAATAATACACAATTATTAAATTATATTCTTCATAAACATTATTTATTAAGCGTCCTAATTACAAAAAAATCGCACCTTCCATTTCTGAAAGCTGCGATCTAAAATTTTTGGTGGAGGCGACGGGAATCAAATCGAACGACAGTTTATCGGACCACCCTCTCTAAGCATCCTCAAAAACAACCATAAACGGTTGCACACATATCTGGATGATATGTCGCCCGATAATTTTTGAGCGACTGACAAGGCTAAAATTACCTTAATCCTGTGTCCACTTTTCCCAAACCACATCACAATCAGTCACGATTCGAGTCTCTACGCGCGGCCCACCGATAGCCCCCCTGTCCCTTGCCGCGATTTCTACCCTTCGCGCCACCTCCTGCTTTTCCCTTCTTCATATAAGCACCCTTGGGAGGATTTTCCGGTATCAGGCATTCTGGACCGTCTCCGATCAGATCTTCTCGCCCGATCTTTTCCAGCGATTGGCGAACACTCCGGTAATTCTCCGGCATGAAAAATTGGAGCAGTGCGCGCTGCGGTGCCCGGTCACTCGGATTGCGGGCAACCTTCACCGGCTTCATCGTGGTGGGATCGATCCCCGTGTAGAACATGCACGTCGCGATGTCCATCGGCGCTGGAATGAAGTCCTGCACTTGCTCAGGCCTGTAACCGTTCTTCTTAAGGAACTGGGCAAGTTCTACCATCTCTTCGATACCCGAGCCCGGGTGGCTTGCGATGAAGTACGGAACCAGATACTGGTCCTTTCCCGCCTTGCGAGATGCTTCTTTGAAACGCTCACCGAACTCTTCGAAGGTATGCTGCGCGGGCTTCTTCATCAACGCGAGCACCGAATCACTGACGTGCTCAGGCGCCACCTTAAGATGACCTCCCACGTGATGTTCGACCAAGTCCTTCATATATCCCGGGGACTTCCGAGCGAGATCCATCCGGATCCCGGAAGCAATGTTGATCTTCTTGATTCCCGGAACTTCACGCGTCTCCTTCATCAATTGAATAAGCGGCGTATGGCTGGTATCGAGCAGCTTACAGACCTTCGGATCGACGCAGGACAACCGCCGGCAGATCGCCTCGACCTCCGGTTTACTGCAACGCATACGATACATATTCGCCGTCGGTCCACCGAGGTCGCTCACGTGTCCCTTGAAGTCTGGGTCCTTCGCGAGGGCCTTGACCTCCTTCATGACCGATGCCTGGCTGCGGCTCTGGATCGCCCGACCCTGGTGAAGGGTGATCGAGCAGAACGTGCACCCACCAAAACACCCACGCATGATCTGCACCGAATCTTTGATCGTCTGCCAGGCCGGGATCGGGCCGATCGCGTCGTAGCTCGGGTGCGGCTTGCGGGTGTAGGGAAGATCGTGGACGGCGTCCATCACCGCCTCAGTGAGTGGCAATGGAGGCGGGTTGATAACGACAGACCGGTCGCCGTGCGGCTGCACAAGACGGCGGGCGTTCA
>JABIFK010000792.1 GCA_018650745.1 Candidatus Latescibacterota bacterium
AAGAGAGCCGATTCGAGCAACGTGAGTTTGGAAGGGTGCTTGTCAAAGTATGTTTGGGCGGCATCGGCTATGCCATAGGCATTGGTACCGTAAAAGCTGCCATTGATATAAATTTCTAAGATGCGGTCTTTGTACGTGTCGCCGTAGTGGTTTTTGAACATGGTTTCGAGTTGGGTAGCGATGAATATTTCTTTGAGTTTGCGGGTGTATTGTTTGTCGCGGGTGAGGAAGATGTTTTTAACCACTTGTTGCGTAATGGTACTTCCTCCGCGTGTTTTTCGGCCTGAGCGAAGGTTGTCTATGGCGGCCCCTGCAATGCCTTTGAGGCTGTATCCACGATGGTGATAGAAGTCGAGGTCTTCGGTGGCTAAGACTGCTTTGACAAAGTAGGGATTGACATCTTTGATTTGTACTTGGTCGACACGTTGGTTGAATGTATAGAGCAGTTCGCCCGATTGTGCGTAAATATTGATGCCTGATTGTTCCAAGAGGGATTGGGGTGTATCGGGTAGGCGTGGCAGAGTGATGACCAACCAAACGAATGTACCCAATACGATGAGGATGACGTCAGTAAAAAAGAGAAGACCAAGGAAAAGGCTTCTTTTTGAAAGGATATTCGGGAGTTGTAGGTTCATGGTGAAACCAGGGTCTTTGGTTATTGCGTGGTTGACGATGGCAAAGTGGCGTCTGCCTGGGTGGTGTCTGGTAATGAGAATTGGAAAATTTGTGCGACATCGTCGGTTGAGATGGTGAAGGGGATCGGTGTTTCAGGTGCGTTGGTGCGATAGATTTCGCCACGATAACGACCTAAATCTCGATAGAGAAAGAGCTGTATGACCTGCCCCTCTTGATAGGTGCGAATGAATGTGTTTTTTTCTGTTTTTTTGAGTGTGGGAATCATTTCGGAAGCCATCTCATTGAATATGGATGCTTTGAGCGAATCAGGTGCGAGGGCATCTAACGTGTCTCCTTCTACAATGAGCAGGCTGTCTGCTGGCATTGGGGCGAGACCACCGAGTTGTTCGTAAAGTTGGTCTACACGTGTACTTATTTGATTGTGAAAATGTACATCGGGTAGTGTGAGTGCTTTGATGACGGCAAGACCGCGTTGATAGATGCGTCTGCTGGTGATAATGTCGTTGAGAGAGCGATCGTTGATGTTGGTATTGGGCAGGGGCGTTTTCCAAATGGAAACATAACCGGGTATGCCTGTGTCGGGGATGACTTCGCTTTTAAAACGATTTTGGCGAATGGGGTCTGGCAGGCCTTTTTGAATGTCGTTTAGGGACAGGGTTTCGTTGGGGTCTATGGTTTTCTGGGTGCGGGTTTGGGATTCTATGCGTTGCCAAATGTTGCCCACTTGGAGGCGTAAAGGGTTGGTTGAGACCAACAATTTGCCTAACCGCGTGGCAATAAAGTTGGTTTGATAGTCCAACACCGCCAAGCCAACCCCTAAGAGTAACAAGAGACAAAGAAGGCTGGATATAGCAATCACGGAAGGGCGTTTTACGAAGGTGATTGCTTGGCGTAAGTAGGGTCGGATATCTTTCATAGATAGAATAATGGTGTGCGGTGGCATTGATGTCAAAAGAAAACAGAGCCAGTGTGGGAGTGCTTGCATTGGAAATGGGATGTAGTACATTGCAAAAAACGGGCAAATGGCAAGACCACTTAAATCTATAGGATGAATCTATGACGTCTAAAGATTATGAGATTCAGGATGTGGAGCACATTTTGTTGTATGTGCCTTTTCATGAACGGTGTGCGGTGGTGAAGGAAATTAGGGTGCCGTTTTGGTCTTTGGTGGATATTTGCAAGGTGACGACCAAAGCGGGTGTGGTGGGGTATGGAGAAACTTTGACGCAGTATACACACGGTGTGTCTGACGACAAGCAGTTTGATCGGGTGCGCGGCAAAAATCTGTTCGACTTTTTGTGGGATGACAGTTTGGGTGCGGGGTTGCAAATGGCTTTGTTTGATGCCGCTGGCAAGACCTTGGGTGTGCCGTGTCATAAACTGATGGGTAATTTGTATC
>JABIFK010000854.1 GCA_018650745.1 Candidatus Latescibacterota bacterium
ATGGCATCAGCCAAGGTTTCAAAGAGGACATCCACTGCTTGTTTGGCCTGTGTGTTCTTGCAATTAAGATCGTCTGCGAGAATTTTGGCAAGATCAGCCTTGGTGATGGTTTGCACTCGCATCCTCCACGTATTTCGAAATGGGCAAAAATTCAACCGAACAGATTGTAAAATAATGCAATAGAAATAAATGTCCAGAAAAATTTCGTGCGTATGATACTTTTATTTGATGAGATTTTCAGCGAATATTTCGACGTTTTGAGCAGGTGTCGAAATATTCGCTGTTTTAATTTGGTGGGCGCACAGGGACTCGAACCCCGGACCAACGGATTATGAGTCCGTCGCTCTAACCGACTGAGCTATGCGCCCACAGCAATGCATTGAAAAAATAATGGTTAAATTAATCGTGCAAAAGATAAGAAACGGAGCGGCTCTGCGCAACCTAAATTTCAAGTTTTGTAAGAACTTATGACGAAATGACCTGTGAAACGGGATTTATTAATTCACGCTTTTGTGATGTAAGTTCCCTGTGTTTTTCAAGCATCTGGCGCTGTTGCTCGGGGGGCATTTGGTTTCGAAGTTGTTTTTCGACCTCGTCGATTTTTTTGTCTAAACTTCTGATTTGAAATTTACGAATGTAATCTGGTAGCGGAAAAATCTCTTGATCTGGGTCTGCGATACCGAGTTCTAATGACATATCACTGATAATGCGCGACAGTTGTTGGCTGTTTGTTTGGTCGATCAGATAGGCAACATCCACTGCATGGTTTTGTTTTCGGTTTTGTGCAATGATATCTACGATTTGCCTGTAAGTGCCGTTCGAAAAATCGGCTGATGGAATGTGCTGCAGCACCGCATCAGCTGCTTCGTTGCTTTGCATCATGAGAATAATCAGTTCTCGCTCGTCGCGAGGACGTGGGTCAAATGGAGGGGGGGCTGGTTCTGTGGGGTCTTGGGTTCTGCGTTGGGGAGGGCGGCGTGTGTCGTTTTGGATGACTTGGATAAAGCTGTCTTCAGAGAGACCCATTTTTTCAGCCAGGTCCTTGATCAAGAATTGTCGCAGAGCTTGATCGCCGATGCGACTTATGAGTTCGGCCAATTCGTGTGTTGCACGCGCTTTGCCGTCTGCTGTAGAGAGGTCTTCGCGTTTGGCAATTTGTTCAACCAAAAAATCTGGTGCAGACATTGCGCTGTCGATGAGTTTCTGAAAGCCCTCTGGGCCGTGTTCGCGCACGTAACTATCGGGATCGTGTTGTGCAGGCAAGGCAACGACACGGGCTTCTTGGCCAACTTCAAAGAGTGAACCGATACCTCGCACGGCAGCCGATGTGCCAGCAGCATCTCCGTCAAAAATGAGCGTCGCCTTGGGCGCGTATCTTCTAAGGAGACGCGCGTGATCTGCTGTAAGCGCAGTACCAGATGAGGCAACAACATTCTCAACGCCGAACTGAGCAAGTGAGATAAGGTCCATATAACCTTCTACGACAAGGGCTTGCCCAGATTCGCGAATGGCATCACGTCCTCGCCAGAGGCCATAGAGCGTGGCACTTTTGTTGTAGACGGGGGTTTCGGGTGAGTTGAGGTATTTGGCCTGTTCGTCGGGATCTAGTGCACGGGCACCAAAAGCGACTGTGCGCCCCGTGCTGGCTTCAATGGGAAAGGTGACGCGGTGCCGAAACCGATCATAAAATCCACCGCCATTTTGACGGGTTGTTGCCAAACCAGCACGCTCTAAGGCTTGAGGTGAAAAACCACGCCGTGTTGCTGCCGCTAAAAAACCATCCCACGCGTTGAGGGCATAACCGATTCCAAAACTGTCTATAATCTCTCGGCTGATGCCTCGGTTTTCTAGGTAAGCCCGGGCTTCTTCACCACGGGCATCTTCAGTGAGCATGTGGTGGAAATATTTAAAGGCGAGTTCGTTGGCCCGATAGAGTTCGTCGTAGGCTTCTTGCTGCTCGGGATTTCGGTCACGCGTATCCGGTAGGTTGATGCCCGCTCGTTCGGCCAGTTTGCGCACGGCTTCAATGAAGCTGATGTTTTCGATGTCGCGCAAAAAAGTAAAGGAATTGCCACCTGCCCCACAGGAAAAACATTTGAAAATTTGTTTTTCCTGAGACACGTTCATGGAAGGGCTGGAGTCGTCGTGAAAAGGGCAAATGCCCAAGAAACTCTTGCCCTTACGTGTAAGCACAACGTGATCAGAGACAATGTCAACAATGTCTACGGATTGACGAATCTGATCGATAAGTTCTTCGGGAACACGGGCCATGAGTGATCACTTGTCTAAGGAGAGGGGAAGTTGGTGATGAGGAGAGGGAGAAAGGTAAAATCAAAAATCTAAAATGCAAAATTAAAAAAGAGGGATACACGCTGCATGAAACTGCATCGGAGTACTCATCTGAGTGCCCTAGCATTGGATGGTTTTTGCAAACCACCACAGATCTCGCAGAGTGCTTAGGAACGCTTAAGGCTCAACCCAATCGCCACCCTCTCGAATGAGGTCAATGAGTTTATCAACTGCGCCTTCTGTTGGGATGTTGCGCTTGATGACTTCTTTGCCTTTGTAGAGGGTGATTTTGCCTGGTCCACTGCCCACGTACCCATAATCGGCATCCGCCATTTCTCCGGGCCCGTTGACGATGCAGCCCATAATCCCAATTTTGACGCCCTTGAGATGGGTGGTGCGATTGCGAATGAGGGCTGTGGTCTCTTGGAGGTCGAAGAGCGTCCGACCGCAAGATGGGCAGGAGATATACTCCGTTTTTGAGATGCGGGTGCGAGCGGCTTGTAAGATGCCAAATGCCGTTCGATTGATGGTGTCGTTATCATTGTGAGAAGATTCAAGCCAAATGCCGTCACCGAATCCATCGGTGAACAATGCGCCAGCGTCGGTTGCAGAATAGAGCATAAATGCATTGTTGGGTTCTTGATATGTTCTGTGAATGATTGCGGGCGTGTGACAGTGATCCTTGGACAGAGCGAAGAAGATTCGACGCATCTCTGCCATTGCATGTGTGTTGGATGATGACAAAATGAGGACAGTTGTTTGGTCTTGCGTAAGGGTTTCAAGAAACACCTTATCTAACTCTGCAAGTTGGGCTTGCACAAAGTTAAGGGTATCTGACTTTGTTGTGGCAGTTTGGTAGCCCTTGGCGGTGAAGACAGGATGTCCCACTGGTGACACAAACCACTCAGAAGCATCTTGAATAACTTGCAGAGTACCGGGTAATTCAAAATCTAAGGTTTGATCGCCTATGTAAATGTAGTCTACGGCCATGTCGCTCATATGCCATTTGTCGAGCGGTGCATCGTAGGTGTACCCCAATGGGGTGAGTGATTCCCGAGTGATGGGTGCCGATGGTGTGGCAATAACGGTGGGCACATTGCTGCCGCCGATGTTACCTGTTGGCGTCGACGTTCTGCGCGTGTAAGAAAATGGATCTATTGGGGGGCTTGCAATAGCTGGAATGGGTGCGTGATCGTGCCGATTGCTGTAACGTGTGACAAGCGCTTGGGCCACGGGGATTTCAGCTTCGGGTTCTTCGGTGAGAGACACACGGATGGTGTCGCCAAGGCCGTCTTCCATTAGGGTGCCAATGCCCACGGCAGATTTGATGCGCCCATCTTCACCATCGCCAGCTTCGGTCACGCCAAGATGAAGTGGATAGTTCATGTTTTCGGCCAGCATTTTGTGAACGAGGAGGCGATAGGCTTGTACCATTACTTGTGTGTTGCTGGCTTTCATGGAGAAGACGAGATTGTGATAGTCCAAGTCTTCACAGATACGCGCAAATTCGAGGGCCGATTCAACCATGCCAAGTGGGGTGTCGCCAAAGTGGCTCATAATGCGGTCGGAGAGTGAGCCGTGGTTGGTGCCAATGCGCATAGCCGTGCCGTATTCTTTGCAGATGTTCACGAGCGGTGTGAACTTTTCACGAATGCGGTCGAGTTCTTCGGCATATTGTGCGTCCGTATATTCGATGATTTGGAATTTTTTCTTGTCGGCGTAATTACCTGGGTTGACGCGCACTTTTTCGACAATTCGGGCAGCTATTTCTGCGGCATTGGGCGTGAAGTGGATGTCGGCAACCAAGGGCGCGGTATAACCACGGGCGCGCACTTCCTTTTTGATATTTTCTAGGTTGCGCGCTTCGTTTTGACTGGGCGCGGTGATGCGCACATATTCACACCCTGCTTCGATCATGCGAATCGATTGGGCTACAGTGCCTTTGGTGTCCATCGTATCGGTTGTGGTCATGGATTGCACACGAATGGGATTGTTGCCGCCCAAGGGCACGTCACCAATGTGGACTTCGCGAGTTTGGAAACGAGAATAATCCGTGAGCGAATTGCAATATTTATCAGATATAACCATGAGATCGGAGATGACTTGGGCCATGAAATATCCTAAAAAGAGAACTGTAAGTATGAAATGATTTCATGCAAAAATACATGCAAATGCGTAATTTTGCAAGGCTTCTAAACAATTAATACCCAGGCCAAACAAAATGCTCGGAGAGGATTCTCCGAGCATTTTTGGTAACAGACGAATCATAGGTTCTGATTAGAAGAAGTCCACAATGGTCACACCCCAATCACCTTGTTCGGGTGTGGCAGAATGGATGTTCTTAACAGAAGGGTGGCGTTTGAGGTGTTCGCCTATTTTACGGCGGAGGACGCCAGTGCCTTTGCCGTGGTTGACACGCACTTCAGACAGGTGAGCAAGAATGGCATCGCTGAGGTATTGATCTAATTTGTCTACAGCTTGCTCAAAGGTGTGACCATGTAGGTCGAGTTCGAGGGGCACGTCGGGTGTTTTGGGCACGATGCGGTTGAGTCTGTGGTTTTTTTCTTGGACGGGTTGTGCTTTTTGGCGCAGTTCTAAGTCTGAAACGTTGAGCTCCATCTTCA
>JABIFK010000386.1 GCA_018650745.1 Candidatus Latescibacterota bacterium
ATTATTGACAAATGGCAGAACCATGATCACTGTCCAAATAGCCCAATGCGTAAACATCCACTGGCGGCGCCTCACAAAAAGCCAACTCACACCCATACAAAATAAAATACCCAACATTATTTCGAGCTCGTGAGGTTCATTTTGAATAGCAAGCGGTGAAAACCAATACGACGATGTTGCCAAGCGCCCCAAATACCAAAACGGATTGGTCACCAGACGTTCAAAGTTGAGACCGTTGATCACACCTTGAGTCTGCACATGATTTGGCGAAGCCAAAAAAGCCAAAGCAATACACCCCCCTCCTACCCCAACAAGAATGAGTATGCGTCGGAGGGATTCGTTGTTTTGCCACATGATATAAATGCAAAACAAAATGACAGCAACACTGGCAGGATGTGAAAACACAGCACAGCATACCATACTCATCGCACCAACCCAAAGTCGACGCTGGGTTGTTTCAAAATAACGAAGCAAAAACCAAACACAGATCAGAGCAAAAATGCAGGCCAAAATATAATTTATGCATATAACCCATTGAACCGCTCTAAAAGGAGCCACATTCAAAAGAAAAAAAACAGCAGCAATCATACACAATGTGAGATCCATTTTCTGTTTTCTCAAAACACAAAAAACCAACCAGGCAGCAACAATATGCAACACAGTCTGAAAATTTTGATACCCCGCATCACGCCCCCCCCAGAATACTTCTCCAATCATAAAAAACAAATCGACAGGGGGTCGCACGACCATCACGCGTTCAGGCGACATCCAATTAAGCGGATTCTCCAATATCAATCTGGCATCTTGAATGGCTGCAGGTTCATCACCGACAACATTCATAGGGTGTTCCATCAACCCGCCAAATGCAATGGTACCCAACAGACATAACAAAAGAAAAAATGCAATGCGCAATTGCCGTGTATCTGTCATGTTAAAAATAGGATTCAAAACATCAATACTCCAAACAAACCTGTTTTTTACTTTCTGCTATTCCCTAATCTACCCGATTTCCAGAGCTTTAGGCTCATTAACTATTTTTTATTTTGTAATACCTCTAATTGCTGTTTTATAAGTAAAAAATCATCATGTTCTGGATCAATGCTTAATGCTTTTTTACAGATAACCACTGCTTTTTTAATATCACCGACATTCGCATAAGATTGTGCGAGCCCCAAATATATTTCTAAATCGCGAGGGGAAATCACAAACGCCTTTTCAAAAAACACAATCGCATTGGCGTACTGACCAAGCGAAAAACAAGCAATACCAGCATTAACCAAAATATCGACTCTGTTTGGTTTTTTGGCGAGTACCCATTCGTAGATGGTGAGGGCTTTAATATTTTCGTTTTTTTGTTGAAAAGCAACGCCAATGTGGATATATGTCGCCATATAGGTTTCGTCGTGGGGGTGCAAAACAAGTGCCTCTTCTATCGCCTCCTGAGCGGATCCATAATCACCACTTTCGATTAAAACTTGAGCCAACAAATACCATGCTTCTTCTTTTTGAGGCACCACGCGTAATGCTTGCTGTGCCACATTTCTTGCGTTATCTACCTCACCTGCATGTAAATACAGCCCACCCAGCGCACGATAATAATCCCACATTCGACGTTTGGTCACAAGCGTATCCACACGCATTTCTATGGCCATCTCATAAGTCTTTTTTGCACGCTTAACATCTCCCAACCCGCTATAAAACTCACCAAAGTATGCATATTTATAAGGTGACTGATAAAAGAACGGGTCTGATGTATAACAGGTATCTGGGCGTATCACATAAAGCAGGGGGGCGCCATCGGCTTGCACCGTATGTAAAACTTCACCCGGAATCAATTTGTGTCGATCGTAACGTGTAATTACCAAAAAATAATCGGCACCTTCTGCCAAAGATATCCACTCAAATACGTTGGGGTCGAGCGTCTTTTTAATAGGCTCATAATGCGCACGAATGCGTCGTTTATCTGATGACGGTTGTGATGCTACCCACGCAACACCCTGGGGATAACTGTTTTCCCAATAGTCGGTCTCATATTGGTATGCGGCTTCTGCCACACCGCCAGCAAATAGGTGGTTGAAATACACATATTGATTGGGATGCAACACAACCAGATTCCGCACGCCAAATAAAACACATACACACATGCCCCCCACAGTCACCCAAACAATCTCTTTTCGCATGCGAAGCAAATAATTCATGCCCAAAGCAGATATTACTGCCAGAGGGGGCATCACAAAGAGGAGATGTCTAATGCCATCGTATAATGGCATCTGCTTAACCACTGCATAGACAATCGGGAAAAGCGCACAGACCAAAAGCACCAGATAAGACATTTTAAAACGACGCTTCACCAAGGCAATGCCCACAGTTAACAACACGCCAATCAAAACATACTCAGGCAGCGTCAATAACAACCACTTTGGAGCATAGTACCACGGTATTTCATTGCTGCCAACATAGATGCCTTCAAAAAAGGTAAAATGTACTTCGGGAAACGCACCAAACATCTGAACAGCTTCCCAAAATTCCGCAATAGGATGCACTTGTAAATATGGCCAAAAAACAAGTGTCATACCATAAGCAATCGCACTTGTTGCCAAAACCCATTTCACAAGCAGAACAAACGATGCCCCTGTTCGCTGGTTAGATCGCAGCCAACACAAAAACAAAAACGCGCCCAAATAGAAAACAAGCAGCAACCCACCGACACGAATAGACAACGCAGCCCCAATAACCAAACCCGTTTTCACAATCAACCCACGTGAAAGAGCTGGATAAGCAACCACACACCGCAGCACATAATAAACACCCCACAAGTAAGAAACCGCTACGGGTATATCTTTGGGGTTGTTAAATGCATGACCATAATAGCGTGGCATCAACACCAAAAACAGGGCGGCCAAAAACCCAGCACGTGTTCCTCCTAATAAAACACCAATACGAAAAGCTGCAACAAGCCCCAGCAAACCCACAATCGCGTTACAAAAATGCCGCGCATCATAAGTATCTAATGGCAAAAGTCTGGACGCGAGTGCTGTGCCTAAGTCGAACAACCCACCATAAAGCCATGTATTCTTGCTTTCAAATAATGTCCGATCTTGAAACCCACTGCCATACCAATCCATAATTGCTTCGCCATACAAAACATGCCCATGCTCATCACTGGTGATACCGTAATCAAAAAGCGTTATGACAATCACAAAACCGTACACACATAACAATACACAAAATGCGCGTGTCCACGCATCAGAGAACCTAAAATCAACATCCGACACTTTATTCCAAATCGCCTGTAACATAGGCAAACACCCATAACAAAAGTGAGCCTGTCTAAACGGGACAGGCTCACCTAAAAATACATTCTTATTACATCACAACAAACACCCTAAAATCCTTCAAACTGGCTCAAATCAACAATGTCATCTGGCAAAGCGGCAATACGCTGTACCAACGCCAAACGTGAGGCCTTCAACTCGGGTTCCTTTGCCATCACCAACACCGCCTCAAAAAAGACATTGATGGGTTCTTGTAGGTCAGCCATCACCTCAAGCAAAGTTGTCAACTTATCTTTCGCAGTATCCATCTTCTGCCAAGCCGCCTCCGTTGCATCAAACAAAACTTTAGAAGAGGGTTCAGGATCAACGCTGGAATTCAATTCATATTCTTCATCCAAATTGCGTACAATGCGCTTGCACCGAGAATGGGCATGCAACACATCTAACCAAGCATCGGTTCCAATTTGTTCGGTAAACGCTTCGGCAATGCGTCGAATTTCATAAGGATCATCCAACCCTGCTGCAATGGCGGCAGAAATGGCATCGTGACGCAATCCTTCATCACGCAAATTCACCTCAAATCGGCGAATCACATATTCAAGCGCCTCATCTAATGCGTCATCATCAGCTTTTACCGGCAAATGTTGTGCAGCAGCTTGAAGTCCTCGCCGAAGTGAAAAATGAACCCCTTGCCCAACCAAATTGGCCAACAAGCCCAATGCGTCGCGCCGTAATCCATAAGGGTCAGACATCGAACGCGGTTTGATGCCCACACCAAAAAGCCCCGCCAAACTGTCCAATCGATCGGCCACAGAAACGGCCAAACCAGGCAATGTATCGGGAATAGAATCTCCAGGAAAACGTGGGTGATAATGTCCTTCAATCGCCGTCGCAACCGCATCTGACTCACCCGAAGCAAGTGCGTAATATCGCCCAATAACACCCTGCAAAGATGTCATCTCAACCACCATACTCGTAGCCAAATCGGCCTTGCACAGCGTGGCTGCACGAACCGAAGTCTCTAAGTCTTCGCCCGCCAAACCCAAATCATCAGCCAAATCGGCCACCAACTTTTCAACGCGCAGTGACTTATCGCGCATCGATCCCAATTTCTCTTGAAATGTCAGCGTATCCAACCTAGATAAAAAATCCTCTAATTTCTTTTGTGTATCATCCTTAAAGAAAAATTCAGCATCTGCATATCGCGCTCTGACCACACCCTCATTGCCCCGTACTACAAGATCAGGATCACTGGGTTTGCCATTGGACACCGTAATAAAGCATGGCATCAACTTGCCATCGGTGTCAAATACCGGAAAATAACGCTGGTGCTTTTTCATCACCGAAATCAAGACTTCACTGGGTAAAGCAAGATGCTTTTCATCAAACGCGCCACCCAATGCATGAGGGGCTTCTACCAAATCGGTCACTTCATCGAGCAAATCAGGATCATCTTTAACCACACCTCCCAATTCACTGGCCTTTTCAGACACCATCGTCCAAATGGTTTCACGCCGTTTTTCCCGATCCACCAAAATATCAGCCTTTTCCATTTGTGCTTGATAATCAGATGCCGATGCCAATTCAATCTCGGGCGACTTATCGGGCCTCAATCCACGGCTAATCCGCCCAGAAGTTGCACGGGCATACGTAAATGGAATCACTTGATCACCAAAAAGTGCCACAAGCCAACGCAAAGGTCGTGGAAATGCAACGCCATCGGAATGCCAGCGCATGGTTTTTCCAAAGTTTAACTTACCTATCATCTCTGGCAACAAATCGGACAAAACCGTCTGTGCTTTTTGCCCCAATGTGGTCACCGTTGCCCACACATAGTCATCACGCTGTTCCACATCGGCTGGGTCAACGCCTTGACCACGACAAAACCCTTGCAAAGCCTTTGTTGGGTTGCCATCATCATCAAAAGCCACTCGAATGGCTGGTCCGCGTGCCTGTTTGGTTTCATCGGGCTGGCTGCCCAACAGATTTTTTACTTCCACAAAAAGTCTGCGCGGGGTACCACTCACCTTGACCGAATCAAACGTCAACCGTGCGTCATTGAGACGTTCGGGAACGGCCTTTTCAAGCTGCCCAAGGGCCCGAACCACATCGGCAGGTGGCAACTCTTCGGTACCAATCTCAAGCAACAAATCGGCAGCATCTACAATGGGCAAATCATCGGCTTTATTTTCAAGTGCCTCAACCGGCGGCAATGCAACAGCCAATGGATGGCCTTCGTCTTCACGTTGTTGCGCAAATGTTTCGGCCACTTGCCGTGACAGATCGCGCATTTCAGCAAAAAATCGCGCCCGCTCAGTCACACCAATGGCACCGCGCGTGTCGAGCAAATTAAACGTATGAGAACACCGAATCACATAATCATGTGCCGGAATCACCAACTCACGATCTAAAGCACTTTTGGCTTCGGCCACAAAAATTTCATACATCGTTTTAAGACGATCGACATCGGCCCAGTAGAACTCATAATTGCAATATTCAATTTCTTGTTTCTTCAAAATATCACCGTACGTCACGGTATCATTCCACTGCAACTGCCACACTTCATTTACTTCTTGCAAATACATCGCAATGCGTTCAAGCCCATACGTAATTTCAACGGCAACCGGATCGATCGGCATCCCTCCGGCTTGTTGGAAATAGGTAAATTGTGTGATTTCCATGCCATCCAACCACACTTCCCATCCCAAACCCCAAGCCCCCAAGGCGGGAGATTCCCAGTTGTCTTCGACAAAACGAATGTCGTGTTGCTTGCGATCTAACCCTAAGGCTTCTAAGCTGTCTAAATACAGTTCTTGTGGATTGCCCGGATCGGGTTTTAAGATCACTTGGTATTGGGTGTGCATTTGCATGCGGTTTGGATTTTCGCCAAAGCGGCCATCATCAGGACGATAGCTGGGTTCGACATAAGCCACATTCCAAGCTTCGGGACCTAAAACACGTAAAACAGTCGCCGCATTCATGGTACCTGCACCCACTTTTTCGGAATAGGGCTGCCAGATGATGCAGCCACGATCGGCCCAAAAACGTTCTAAACGCATGATGATGTCTTGAAAATTTAATTTATTGCTCACGTTAATCCTCTTTAAACTTTTTAGCCAGCGGAAGACAGCCGGGAGGTGATATCTTGGTTCACTTTGGGTTTGACTGTTTTTTGGATTTGCTTGATCTCGCGTTCTACCGCTTGTACTTGGCGACGAGAATCGTGGACGGCTACAGTGAGATCATATGTTTGTGTTTCGCCACCTTTGAGTTGGACAACGCGTCCGGCCTCCCGTTCAAAGCGTTTGGGATTGGGATAGTTCGTTGCAGGTTCTAAACCTGTTACATAACCATTTTCGACAGCAGCGGTATTTTTCCAAAGGGAGAAACACGGGATTTGCTTTAGGGAGAAACTCAAAGAAGAACCAAGGCTGCCGTCGGCATTCTTTAACAAAACAGTGGTATCGCGGCTGCCGCGTTTGCCAGCCAATTCGTAAAAATAAACTTGCTCAACATAACCCGATTCTGGACCCTTAAATTTATTGTATGTTTTCATGTCTTCTTGGGCACGTGGGTCACGAGGCGACACGGTTTTAAAAGGCGCAACCAATGAGGAGCCCTCTTCCAAAAGAGGCGCACCATAATTGCAATGATACAACAATTGGGCTTCGGCAGGAGAAGCATTCAAATTGGTCACTTGGTCGCGTATGGTGAGGGCATTGGAGCCCAGTTCTGTTGAAATTTCAGTGGTCAAGCGCAAAGCGGGCCCAAACATCATTGTTTCATCGACAATGCCCACAACAGTAATACGATGAGGGGAGGCCAAGTCGATTCGAACTTCAACATGACGCGCGGGTGTGTTTGCAATTTTGCCGTGCAAGGGCACAAACACCTCGGCTTCATTGCCATTGTTATCAATAACCACATCTGTTCCGGGGGCGCCGTTGCTGTCTAAACCACACCGCACAATCCATTCATTAAACCCCTTGAGCCAACCCAACCCACCCCGATCATTAGACTCGACAAAAGCCGGATGTACCAAATCGCGCACAGGTGATTCCCAGCCCAATGGAATCCCGCGATAAATGCCCTTCCATATGCCCATACCCCGCGTAGGCACAATAAAAAAAGACAAGGCCCCATTATCAACCTCAATCAAATCTACGCCGTCTTGTAAGCCACCTTTGAGCGTTGTTTTTTGCACCCGCCACGTATGGCCTGCTCCCAAAGGCAATGTGGTTTCGTCTACATCCCACGCATCCACCCAGTGAGCTTTTTCGACATCGGTTAATACAAAACGGTATGTGCCTTCCATTGGGAAATCCTCTTAAAAGGTCGCAGGTCTACAGGTCACAAGTCACAGGTCAAAATCTAAAACCTTCACACGTCTGGATTTTGACCTGTGACTTGCGACTGATTTTTCTTTAACTGCCAGAATATACAGGAAGATGCAATCCGAGTCAAATATCCAAAACGCCATTGATCATTACATATTGCGTTGTCGTAAAATCGCTTGCAAAACATCGGGACAATCCGTTGTCATGCCATCAACTTCCGCATCAATCATGCGCTCCAAAGCAGATCCTTGATCTTTTCCCAACCCCCAACACCGCACAACCAAACCCGCGTTGTGAGCCAGTGCCACCATCTCTTTTGTGGTATCGGTATGTCGCGGCCCAAATACATCTACACCATATTTTTGTGCTTCTGCAACCCAATCACGTGACAAATCACCCTCGGGTTTGAGCAATGCCGTGGTCGAACACGCAGGGCAAAGCCGCTTAACCTCGGGCAGCTTCACCAAATCAAAAGACGAAATAGACACCTGATCAATAGCGTTGTGGTTTTGTAAAATATCGAGCACCTGACCAATCGGGTCTAAGCCCACAAACTTCAACTCAACCGCCATCTTAGCTTTTCCCAACAACAACGTGACCACTTCTTCAAAAGTGGGAACCTGTTCACCCGCAAATTGGGCGTCCAAGTGAGATCCCGCGTCCAATTTTTTGACCTGCTCCAAAGTCAAATCGGAGACCAATCCCGTGCCATTGGTCGTGCGATCCACAGTTTTATCGTGCATCACCACCAAATGATTATCAGATGTCACTTGCAAATCAAACTCCATCCAATCGATGCCAATATCCAACGCTTTTTGGAATGCAAGTATTGTATTTTCAGGGTATTGTGATGAAAACCCGCGGTGGGCAATATTCATAAATACCATCGTTAAAATCTCCAGTTTAAAATGTAAAAGCATATGGGAATCAAGAACGAGCCTGAAACCCAAAAGACAAAAATGACGAACACGAACAAAATAAGCGTAAAACTGACCGGCGTCAGTAAAAATAAAAACCTGGCTTTTCATTGGTTCAAAAAAATAGAAGCCTAAAATATCCCCAGAAATGCTAAATATTGCAAAGTGACTTGCCGATCATGAAGAGTGAGGGAATAACCGAACGAATTTGTATTTGAAAGACCCAAACCATGCCCATTCACACAGACTTACATACCGAAGCCTTGCTGGCACAGTATCGCGCCCAGCGCACCACCACGCAGCAATCGACTTCGGACAACAAAGCAACTCAAACAACGCAACAAACCAAAGACCGTGTGGAAATTTCGATTTCGGCCAATTTAACGACTGAAACCGCCAACGGCATTATGTTTGACTCTGTTGTGGAGCAAATTAACAAGGCATTACAAGAAGCGGGTATTGATCTCAAAGTTGAAGATGGCCAAACGGGGAAGATAGATACCTCACCCGAAGGCACAGCACGCAGAATAGCAGATTTTGCCACCGGATTTTTAGACGCCTTTCGGCAAAACCACATAGGTGAAGACAATACGGTGCAAGTACAAGGTCTTATGTCGCTCACACGCAATGCCATTCAGGAAGGCTTTCAACACGCACGTGAGTTTTTGGAAGGCATTACCAAATTAAGTGACACAATAGAAAAAGATATTGATCAAACCATTGAACTCACCAATCAGTACTTAGACGAATTTGAGCAAACACAACTCGCACCACCAGAATCGAGCAATGACACACCGCCCGAAACTCCCGTGGAGGTATAAGTGATGAAAGCATCGCAAGTTCAGTCACAAATGGCAGGAAACCTGGTAGAATCGGTATTGGGACGTGCACAAAATGCGCAAACCGATTTGGCCATGAAAATGGCAAAAGTTGCACTCTCACAAAATTTACAATCGCCGACCAACACCGCATTAGCCAGTGGACAAGGTGGTTTGGTGGATGTGGTGGGGTAAAAGCGAATAGACAGATAGACAAATCGACGAAACAAGGCTTTGGATCGGAGTGCGAATTCGTTGATTCGTTGATTCGTTGATTCGTTGATTCGTTGATTCGTTGATTACAAGGAAAATAGACGTTCTCTTTTCAGGAGAACGTCTATTTTTTTGTCTAAAATGAACTTTAATCTTATTTTACACCATGACCTGTCCATAAAATAAAATACTCAGTAGGAGATATCCATTGGGATTTCGCATATTCATCAGCTGCATGATTTTATCATGTATTTACATACCAACGCCCACACAAGCGCAAACGGGTGAAATTTGGCACGGTGGCCTACGCGTAGGACAACTCTTTTCGCACACAGAGTTGCAAGACCATTACGGCATCAATGCATACGCTTTCGTACGAGGCGGTATCAAACGTTATATCATGCTTGAAATGGGTGCCGGATATGGTCAATATGAAGGTATAGGGTTCAATTCAGATGTTTGGTTAAGCGAATTCAAACTCGTTTTTCAACCTTGGCGTGGGCGCTACATCCGTCCGTTAGTTTATGTTGGAACGGGATTGATTTGGCACAACATCCAGCTCTTTCCAATACAAGCCACAGCCGATGCAAAAAAGACCGGTTGGAAGCCCATTATTCCTGGTGGATTTGGCTTTCAAATCCCCATGACCAAAAGCATCCGCATAGAATTTTTAGGCGGTTATACCTATACCTATCGCGATGATCTCGATGGTACCATTTTAACAAAAGGCAATGATGGTTTTTATCACTGGACTATAGGCATTACATTTGGCAGCTATATCAAACCTCGCCCCTCAAAAGCCAAACCCAAACGTGTGCCAGTTCCAGAATCACCAGATGATGATAAAGATGGTTTAACCGATCGGGATGAACTCAATATTTACCACACCAACCCCGATCAAAGTGACACCGATAAAGATGGCCTTACAGACTATGAAGAAGTACGTCTGTATTTTACCAACCCCAATGTGTTAGACAGTGACGCTGACGGCCTTATTGACAGCGAAGAGATTCTTTCTTACAAAACAGACCCACACATCGCAGACACAGATAGCGATGGGCTCACCGACGGTCAAGAAGTGATCACACATCTTACAGACCCCCTCAAAGCCGACACCGACGGAGATGGTATGTCAGATGGAGACGAGATAATTAAAGGACGTGACCCTTTGGAAAAAGAATAGACCCTCTCAATTTTCCATTAAAAATCAACCGATCAAAACAACGTGTGTGAAAATTATGAAAAAAACATTTTTCTTTTGTGGCATTGGTGGTTCAGGGATGAGTGCCATTGCGCAAGTGTTGTTACACAATGGCCACAAAGTTCGAGGCTCTGACCGCAGTTATGACCAAGGCAACAACAAAGCGCTATACCAAAATTTGGCGACCCAGGGTGTTGACCTGTATCCGCAAGATGGATCTGGTATCGACAGCCAGGTCAACACGCTTGTTGTATCCAGTGCAGTTGAACCCAGTATTCCCGATGTCAAAGCTGCGTTGGATCTTGACTTGCCCATTCAAAAACGTGCAGAAATTCTCGCTTGGTTGTTCAACCAAGGCGAGGGCATTGCCGTTGGCGGTACCAGTGGCAAAACCACCGTAACAGGTATGGTGGGACATATTCTACATCAAAACAAACTTAATCCAACGGTCATCAATGGCGGTATTATGCTCAATGCCATTAACCCACCTCATTTGGGCAATGCCATATGCGGAGACCCCAATTTGCCCGTGGTCGAATCTGACGAAAGCGACGGTACCATTGCTCTTTACGACCCCAAAGTAGCTGTGTTGACCAACATCTCTCTTGATCACAAAACAATTGAAGAGCTTGAAAAGCTCTTTGGTGATTTTTGCAAACGCGCCAAGGATGCGACCATTGTCAACTTAGATTGTAAACGCTCGGCAGATCTCACAAATCGCTTACATACGCGTGTCACGTTTGGTGTCGAAAACAAAGACGCAGACCTCAATGCCACAAAGATCCAGCTCTTACCAGATGGTGCCGCCTTTCAAGTGGGTGGTGTATCGTGTCGGCTCTATGTACCAGGCCATCACAATATATCCAATGCCATGGCTGCAATTGCTGCATGCAATGCCGTAGGCGTCTCCATTAAAGACGCAGTGGATGCTTTGGCATCTTTTAAGGGCATTGGGCGTCGGTTACAAGTGGTTGGGCAAAAAAGTGGCGTTACAGTAATTGACGATTTTGCGCACAACCCCGATAAAATAGCAGCCTCGCTCTCAGCACTCAAAGCACAACCGGGCCGGCTCTTAGCAATGTTCCAACCTCACGGTTTTGCCCCCACGCGCCTGCTCAAAGACGGCCTGATCCGTGCATTTGCCAATGGATTAGATTCACAAGATATGTTATTTATGCCCGAGATATTTTACGCCGGTGGCACTGCACAAAAAGATATTTCATCGGCACATCTCATTGATGCCATTGCCCAACAAAGCCGCAACGCAGAATTTATATCCACACGCGAAAACATAACGCAACGTCTTGTAGAAGAAGCACACGAAGGCGACCGCATTGTGATTATGGGCGCACGAGACGATACCCTTACCGATTTTGCACAAGGCATTTTGGCGTGCATCCAATAACCCCACCCAAACTCCATCCCAAAAGCACACTGGGCATTGTGTCGCCATCGGGTTCCTTCTCTTCAGAGCATTTACAACCTGCATTGACCTATTTGCGCGATAGAGGGTTTAAGGTTTGTGAAGGCCAAGCACTCTATGCCCAAGATCGCTACCTTGCAGGAACAGATGAAGAACGTGCCAATGATCTGAATACCATGTTTGCCAACCCCGAAATAGATGCCATATTTGTTTCGCGCGGAGGATATGGCTCTGCACGACTGCTTGATGGGTTAGATTGGGAGATTATTGGGCAAAACCCGAAACCACTCATTGGACTCAGTGATACAACCGCTTTACAATTGGGTTTGTTTGCCAAAACGGGGTTGGTGTCTTATTCGGGTCTGGCATTGTGCTCAGACATTACCCCAAACGGTATAGACCCAGTGACAGAAAAGGCCGTATGGAACGTCTTGTGTGACCAGGCGTTTGAACCCGTTGAGGGGCTTAAGCCCATTCGTGAGGGAAATTTTTCGGGACCACTCATAGGTGGGTGTTTGTCTTTGGTGACATCGTTGGTGGGCACATCTTACCTACCAAGCGTTGATAACGCGATTATTTTTCTTGAGGATGTAAATGAGCCACCTTATCGGATTGACAGAATGCTCAACCAATTACGAATGGCGGGTGTCTTTGATACCGTGTCGGGGGTTGTATTTGGGCAATTTATGGGTGGGGAACCAGATGAAATTGGAGAAGGATCGGCACAGAATGTATTAGAGGACTTTGCTGATCGGGTGGCGTGTCCGGTGTATACAAATTTGCCGTATGGACATCAGAAAAGTCGGCGGGTGATGCCAGTTGGATTGAAGGGTGAGGTTCGTGATGGGCGGATGGTTGTTAGGGAATTTAATCGCTCTTAATTGATTGGGTTTTTTATGGGGAAATTTAGAATGTTAACATGGGGTAAAATGAAGCACTGGATGATGACCGTTGCGATTTCGTTTACGGTTTCTTGCGCAGCAGTAAATCAGTTGAATTTGATGACGCCGAAGGATGAAGTGGAAATTGGGCGGCAGGCGTCTAAAGAGATCGAGAAAGAGATGCCGATGCTTAAGGATGAGG
>JABIFK010000530.1 GCA_018650745.1 Candidatus Latescibacterota bacterium
CATCCATTGGCCATCGGGTGAAACTGCTGGGCGGCGGTGAAGGCATTGATCATCGGTGAGAAAAACGGTACGGGCATTTTGTCCGTGGCCAAACATTTGTACCAGGGCGACCTCACGAGGGCTTCGCCCTAAATTTTTTTCATGCATAAATATGACGCTGTCTTTGAGGGCAATGCCATTGATGGCGCGCATGGGTAGTTCGTAGGTTTCTGTTTTTGTGACCACGCGTTGATAGACAAAGTTGCCTACTTGGCGATGATACATGAGAATGTCGTCGATGGGTGAGATGGTGACGTGGTGGAAGGTGCATCCTTCTTCTTGGGCATAAAGCTCCCGCTCGCCTGTGTGGATGTTGATTTTATACAGTTTGCCACCTGGTGTTTGTGGTGAAAAGTTGGTGGCATTAAATTCTGAATAGAGGGCATGCTGACCATCGGAAAAAAAAGCAGGATGGTCGTCGTACGTATTGCCAAATGTGAGTTGCTTTTGATTGGAGCCATCTTCTTCCATGATCCAGATTTTTCCATGGTCGAGAACGGTTTTTATTTTTTCGTCGAAGTGAGTGCGCGCAAAAATGATGGGGTTGGTATAGGTCATGATGATTTCCTCCTCATTAGATGTGGTGATGGCAATGTAAGAGGCTTTTGATGTTTGTCAAAGATGAAAGGTGAACAGGTTGAACACTTTGGTGAGGTGAAGCAACACAACATGTTCCACTTCTTTTGGAGTGGCTTTGCATAAACACTTTGTAGGGCGCTATTTCTTAATGACTTAAAATGAAATTGAATGATCGGCACGTCCTTTGCAAACCGAATGGGTGTTTTGTCACTTGGAGGTTTACAATGGACACAGATTTGATTGTCTTGCGATCTATGGGCGCATTGCGAAAAGCAGCGGCAGAGGGGCAAGCGTATTATAGTTGTGAACGGTTTGAGGATCGGTATGGGCGGTTGGTGGTGGGCATTGGTGCGCGGTTAGATGGGCGTATTTTGCGAACGGTTGCGAGTTTAGGGCGGCAGGCGGTTCATGTAAGTCCTGTGGCTTTATATGATGGCAAACATTTTCAGGGGATGTTAGAACAGGCACACGATGAGAATCGACGAGATGGTGTTCAGGAAATGTATGAGGCATTTGCTCTGAGACATCCGCAAGCGGCAAAAAAGATTGCGGTGCTGAATCCGCAGGCCGAAGATTTGGAACATGGCGTATGTGTTGGGCGTTATGTGCGTAAATTGATGCGGGCTTATAATGGGATTCAACAAAATGGTGCTTATCAATTTACTTCCAAGGAGATGATGTCTGGTTTTGTTGCGGGTGTGATTCATGATATTGGGTGTTGGCGCGGTCTTGATTTAGATGGTCATGCCAAACGTGGCGCAGATTTTTTGCGCAAATTGGTTGTGGATTCAAAATGGGTACAAACACTTGCGTATTGGGTTGAGCATCATCATTTGCCTGTCTCTTTGTGTACACATGAACAGATGTTTAAAATGTTGCCGCTTATTTTAGCGGAGTGTGTGATTGAGGGCGGGCAACAGGTTGTTGATGATTTGGTGGCCGAGTATACGACTGATTCGACTAAGAATATGTTGATCTGTCTGTGTAATTTGGAACACGCGATCCCACCTTTGGCAGTGGTACGTTTGCATGATCGAGAGGGTGGTTTAAAGAGCGAATTGGCTGTGTGTTTGCGAAATGATAAGGAGATGGATTTTGCGCCTTATTTGTTGCGTTTTGCACAGGTGGATGTACGAGGACGACCCCGGCCGATATCTTTGGAGCATCAATGTTTGATTGGGCGTGGGCATCCTGCTTATGACGGGCGTGAACGGGTGGTGGTTGACCTGTTGTCAGAGCAAGCTTATGTGCGGTTTTTTAAGGACTATGAGGGGTTGATAGCAGTGTATCAACGCATCTTATCGAAGGAGCGAGTATCTGTTTAGATGCCGCGGTTGATTGCGTATTTGGACATTTGCTGTGGTTGTCTTTGGGATATATGAAAGAAAGCCCTCGTATTTGATTATACGAGGGCTTTCTTTCTGAGCAGTGTCTTGTACGATTTGATTATTTCGCTGAACGAATGACGAGGTCGGCGGCTTCGAGAAGCCCATATGAGCCATCGAGGAAGGCTTTGAGTAGGCCATTGGCATCGAGATCGGAGGTGTCGATTTGGAATTTCTTTTTGAAAATGGAGCGGCGGAATTCTTCTTGGAAGGCGGTTTGTACTTCTTCAATGTCTGATTCGGGTACGATGGGATAATTGAGTGGATCGTCTTTCATACGTTGTTTGATCACATCGGCATTGGTGTTGAGCAACACAAGCATGGCATTGGAGGGCATGTCGTGTTCCCACGATTGGGGATGTTCGATGGGGCGTGCAAGGTTCGGGTAATAATAGCGTTGACCGTATACCATTTCTTCAATATGGAAACCCGTGAGGACGATGTGCTCATATTTGTTGATGAGGCGCACATGGTAGGCGATTTGGAAACGTTGGAAACGTTCCATGATGGATTCTGGCACTTCGGTCATGGCTTTTTGGTCGGCAGGATCTTTTATGGTTTGTTGATCGGGCACAGTGAAGTGATCGTCCATGTGGTGTCGAATGCCGCGCTCCATGCCCCATTGTTGAAGGGCTGTTGCAAGGGTGCTTTTGCCAGTGTATTCGGTGCCAACAATAATGACGCGCATAAAAAACTCCTGTGGGAAAGTGGGTGTTGCTCGAAAATTTGATGCTTATTTATAGAGGTATAAAACGGCTTCTCCGTCAAATGGAGGGGTAAATTCGTGCTTTTGACCGCCCAGCGCCAGACTTTTTTCGACCGTGGTGCCATTGATGACACTGAACCATTCGAGATAGAGTGTGCCAGAGGCTTGGGATAGATTAACGGTGACAGGACCGCCATCGGGGATGTAGACAAGATATTCTTGGCCTGGGTTGGCGAGGCAATAGGTTGAGGAGGACAAGATATTTTTGGGATGCATTTGGGTGAGGTTTATGCGGTTGGCAAAGTGATGGGTATCGCCCATTTGTTTGCGAATAGGTTCCCACAAGGGATGGTCGGGTTGGTTGATGGCACCCCAATTGGGATGGTCTTCGATACCGGGGAAGGGTTTGATGGGATCCATGAGAATGGGATTAAGGCCCCGCGTGAAGCTTTTCCAAACCCAACCGGTCATGCAACCCAACCCCCAGAGATGGTCTGTGTCGATGAGAATAACTTTTGATCCATCAGCGGGCGGTGGATTATCTTGGTAACCCCCTTCAGGATTGGGCGATATCCAATCGGCAGGGCTTTCTAAGAGGGTTTGGTTGGTGCCTTTTTGGTAACTGGATTGTTGAAAGGTCATGCCCACAGGGTGTTGTTTGGGTTTTTGTTTTTCGTAGGTGTGAATGAGGTTGATGAGGTGAAACTGCCACTCTGTGGAATGGGCGCCGGTTTCATTTGATATTTCGTAGAGCACGTTGTCGAGGTCGTTGACGGTGTTGATTACTTTTTTGACATAGGTTTCTTGAATGGCTGTGATGTTGGGATGTTTAAGGTCGTGTGTTTCATACATGCGGCCCGTATCGTCTGGGTCACCATCGATATCATTGATGTTGTTGTGTTGGCAAAAAGGATGTCCATCCCGACACCAAGGGGCTTGTGAGGAATGGATAGCCCAACCTTCGAAGAGCATGATGGAAACATAAATGCCACGTGATGCGGCGGTTTCAACGCGTTGTCTGAGCCTTTGAAAATATGCTTCGTTTAATTGATTGAGATCAAATTTGGGTTTGCCATCCAAAGCGTTTTCGGGACCTGATCGCACCCATGGATGCGGTTCAGAGTAAAACAGTTTGTCTTCGAGCATGTGTTGTGGAAATTCCCATGTCCACATGCGCATGAAGTTGTGATTGTGGTTTTCGAGCAGGTCGAGGTACGCGTCATAATCAAAGGGGTCACGATTGTCTGGTGCATAAACTTCTTTGAGGCTGTGCCAAACGTGAGATCCTGTGAGATAAATGGCTTCGCCTGTATTGTTGGTGAAATAACAGGGATTGCTGGCACAGGTGCGTAGTGGGCCATTGAAGTGTGACATGGTTATTCCTTTGCGGCATGTAAGATGGCACGAATGCGATCGGTATCTGTGATGTGGTGTGTGTATTCCGATTGTGAGGCGGATGAGAATGCCAATTCTTCATTGCGATATTTCATGGGGCTTTCGATTTGGGTACGGCCTGAAAAGTGGATTTCCTTTGCCTGGGTTTTCTGGATGATGGTTTTTGCATTTTGTTCGTTGATGCCACCCCCTGGCATAATGATGGTGCGACCTTGTGCTTGAACGATGAGCTTTTGAATGGTTTCAATGCCTTGCTCGACAGATGGTGCACACCCTGATGTGAGGATGCGGTCGATGCCGAGGGTGATGACTGTGTCGAGGGCTTCTATGGGATCGCGGGTAAGGTCAAAGGCGCGGTGAAAAGTGA
>JABIFK010000418.1 GCA_018650745.1 Candidatus Latescibacterota bacterium
CTTGATGTTAAAAACACCGTGCCTGCCCTTGATGTTAAAAACCCCGTGCCTGCCCTTGATGTTAAAAACACCGTGCCTGCCCTTGATGTTGAAATTCCATGCGTATGTTGTTGTGGTTTTTTGAACGCTATCCGGGCATTATTTTTTTTGGAAAATCATGAAAAACCCATTTCTTGAATTCGAATCAGAATCTGGCCCCTCACAAATTCCGCAGAGTGAATCCAACCGTGTGAGCGGTTTGTTGAGCAGATCACACAATCCATTTGCTGAGTTTGCGCCTCCAGAGACATTGGCAAACCAAGCATTGCCAATGGATGAGATTCTCGCATCTCATGCCGAAGCGATGGCATTGTTGACCGAGGCCTATAAACGATTGATTGCCCAATGCGTCGGTGACAGTGTGTGGCGTGAGGACCGAGCCTCCATTGAACGCACCTATGCTGCTGCATTGCAAATTGCCAGAGAGACTCCGTGGCATGCTGAAGATGTTTCTACCTTTGGCGAGTATGCGTTACAAAAAGATGACCCCGATTTTTTCCTTATTGGTCCTTTGGGTTTGTTTCTGTCTGCGTTTTGCAATGCCTCTGATCTATCAGACATGAAGTTGGATTTGGGCGGGCAGGATTTACGAGTGCCTTTGGTTGGCTATCGGTTAAGATCGAATCTATCACTTACTGTTGTTGGTCATTTGGGTGACTTGACCGGTATCTCTCTTGATGGTGGCCATCTTAAAATAGAAGGTTCTGTGGGCCGATATTTGGGCGCAGGTATGACGGATGGCCAGATTGATGTGTCAGGCGATGTGGGCCGCTTTGTTGGCGAGCAAATGACCGGAGGTTTGATCCATGTCATGGGGCGCTTGGGTGGTTTGGGTACACCAAACGGTGGCCTAATTCGCCACCGCAAACAATTGGTTTTTGGCGCTGAATAATATTCGCTTTTCGCCCACAGATCTTTCACTCTTAATTGATTTATATATTTTACTCTGATGTTCCTGCGCGGAAATTCATCCCCGCAATTTTAGTTCATCACCCTCTCTCATTCCCTTCACAAACCTTTGGATGCCATATGAACTTGCAGGATGTGATTCATAAAGTTTGGCCCGATGTGCGCAAGCGCCATTTATTTCCAGAGCTGCCAACGCCCGAAATTGTAGAATCGGAAGAAGAAGCGGTGTCGATCCAAATGAAGGGTAAGACCATTCAGATTGATCAAGAGACTTTGGAAGCCCTTGCCAAAGCCATGCCCATTGAAGATGCAGCCTCTGCAATGTTGGATCATGGTGTGGCACATCATACCGTTTGTCCGTGGGATTTTGAGACACATCTGAAACTTTATGCACAGTTGAAACCTGTGTTGATGGATGGTGATGTGGTGAAGCAGGTGGTGAATTATTTTATGGATGTTGTGGCCGATACGCATGCGGTGCGTGAGCGCGATTCAAAATTGGCCGATGTGTATCGACAATTGCCATCAGACCCTGTTTCAAATGTGGTGCGATCATTGTACCAACGTCTTTGGGGTAAAGATTTGGGCGTGAATGATACGGCAGAATCAGACCGTTTGGCACGGATCCCATATTTAGATGCGTCACACTGGGGAGAAAGTATTCGGTCTTTTGCACAGGTGATGGGGCCGTTGATTACCAAGATGGGAGACGGTGATGGGGCTGATGGTTCGGGCGGGATGATGGGAGATCACGGGCTACAACCATATTCGCAGGGCGAGATAGAAGACGCGTTGGAGGCTTTTTCTGAACAAGGATTTTATGCCTTTCGCGCGATGGTAGATGATTTTAAAGACGAGTTAGAAAAAAAAGGTATGATGCCGCATATGGGCAAAGGCAAAGGGTCACCATCTGATGCCGATATGTTGTATTACATGAAGCGCGCTGCTGCTGTGAGATTACCGGTACATACTCGGCCAATGGAAAAGGTGGGAGGTGAACAGCCCTTTTCCCATATTCCGTGGGAAATTGGGAAACCGGTGCAAGATATTGATGTCTGGACCAGTTTTGGTAAGGTGCTTCCTGGGCTTTCACAAATGTGGAAATGGCAAGAGGGAGAAACACATGGAGACGATGATGGCATTCCCGACTGTTTAATTGTCGTAGATTCGTCGGGCAGTATGACAGACCCCAACAAAGAATTGTCGTATGCTGTTTTGGGAGCTGGTTGTGCAGCCGATGCTTATTTGCGCAAAGGGCGTAAGGTGGGTGTCTACAATTTTAGCGATGCGCAATCTGGTGGCAAAGAGGTATTGGATTTTAATAGAGACCGTGACAAGGTTTTTGGGGCATTGTGCCGATATTTTGGTGGCGGAACATCTCTTGATATCCCCGATATGGCACCATTCATGCAAGAGGATGTCGACATTTTTTTGATTACAGATATGCAAATTACCAACTTAGATGTGTTGACACAGCTTTTGGCACACGCTCAAAATCGGGTCACGGCGGTTCATATTGGCCGCAACCAAGAGGTAGAACGGTTTCGGGATCGGGTACAAAATATGGAACATATTTGCGTCTATGCCGTTGAAAAGGCCGAGGATATCCCAGATATCGTGATTGGTGAGGTCAGGGCGCGGTTTCGATAAATAAAGTCACAAGTCTAAATGTCTCAGGTCAAAGACAAGAATCTTTTTTGCTTCTGCTTTAGACCTGCGACCTGTAACTTGTGACCTGTGGCACCTTTAACTGTCTTTTCTGTGCGATTATTGGTATATTACGCCCGTTCTTTGTCTACCGGGAACCCGTTGGGAGTGCCCTTTCGGGCAGACAGTGATTATTTTTATGAGGAGCAAATATGAAGCGGTGGGTGATTGTTTTTGTTGCAGCAGGCTTATTTGGATGTCAGGGCGAACAAGTAGAGAAACCCGTTGATGTTGACTTGGAGAATAAGCAGCATAAAGAGAGTTATGCTTTGGGTTTGAATCTTTCAGAGCAATTAAAACAGCAGAATTTTAATGTGGACCGAGATATTTTCATCCAAGGCTTTAAAGATGGGCTTTCAGGCGAAGTGGCCTTGATGACAAGTGATGATGCTGTTAAAGTTTTGATTGAAAAACAACAAGCCGACCAGGCCTCACAGCAGGTAGAACAAAATAAGGCCGCAGAAGAAAATAAAAAGGCGGGCGAAGCCTTTTTGGCAGAGAACAAGGGCAAAGAAGGTGTGGTGACCACTGAAAGTGGGTTGCAATATAAGGTGATCACAAATGGTACGGGTCCTAAGCCCCAAAAAACCGATACGATTACGTTCCACTACAAAGGCACGTTGATTGATGGCACTGTGTTTGACAGCTCTTACGATCGTGGTGAGCCACTGACGTTGCCTCTTGGCCAGTTGATACCGGGGTGGGTTGAAGCGGTTCAAATGATGGCTGTTGGGTCGAAATGGGAGCTCTTTATTCCTCATTTCTTAGGATACGGCGCACGCCCAGCGGGTAAGATTGGTCCCAATTCAGCTTTGGTTTTTGAACTGGAATTGGTAGAAATTAAGAAATAAGAGATGTATATTGATTGACCATCTAACCCCTGTCTTTTTGTAAAGACAGGGGTTTGTCTATAGAGGATTGGATATGAAGAAGTTGAAGGGATCAGATCGCAAATATTTGCGCAGTATCGCGCATGAGTTGAAACCTTTGGTGCAAGTCGGCAAGAGTGGTGTCACGGATGGATTGATCGCATCTTTGAATGAGGCACTGGATCAGCACGAATTGGTGAAGGTGCGTTTTCTAGAGTTTAAGGATGAAAAGAAAACGTTGGCTGTTGAAATTGCCGACCGTTCCAAATCCGAGCAAGTGGGCATGATTGGTCACATTGCTATTTTTTATCGTGAACAAAAAGATGCAGAAAAACGTAAAATTAAATTGCCATAGACGATGACCTTAGACATTCTGTACAAAGACGATTATTTCGTTGCGATTAACAAGCCGAGCGGTGTGTTTGTGCATCCGACAGACTTAGATCGAAATGCGCTAAGTTGCATGCCTATATTGCGCGATCAATTGGGGCAATGGGTTTATCCTGTGCATCGGTTAGATCGGGGGACGTCTGGTGTGTTGTTATTTGCTTTGAGTTCAGAAATAGCACACGAGATTATGCTACAGTTTGATGGGCGAGATGTCCATAAGGAGTATTTGGCTGTTGTGCGTGGTTTTTTGCCTGAGTCAGGTATTATCGATCATGCCTATTGTCCACCCGGTATGGCTGAGCCTGTTGATGCCGTTACTGAATTTATATGTGAAGCAACGATCGAGTTGGCTTTTGCCGTGGGCCGTTATCAGACGGCGCGTTATTCGTTGATGAAAGCTATGCCAAAGACTGGGCGACAACATCAAATTCGCCGACATGGTGCGCACCTGAATCATCCTGTGGTTGGGGATCACAATTATGGCGATGGGAAGCACAATCGGTTCTTCAAAGATCATTTCGGTATTTCCCGTTTGTTGCTTATGGCCACGCGTCTTTCTTTTTGTCATCCTCAAATAGGTGAACGTATAACGATCGATGCGCCTATTGTCACGCGCATTCAAATGTTGTTCGAACAGTTTGGGTGGCAAATTGCCGCCAGTCGATATGGTGCAAACCAAGGTGAAGATATTTATGCATGAGTGGTTGTTTACAACTGTTTTCAAGGAGTGTCATTATGAAAGCCGTTTGCATTGACCAAGAGAAGGATGGTTTTCCTCTGTCTTGGGTAGATGTTCCTGATGCGGTGTGCAACGCTGGAGACGTGCTGCTAGATGTTTATGCCACGGCGATTAACCGCGCAGATTTGCTACAGCGTGAAGGAAATTATCCTGTGCCACCCGGCGCACCGCCTTATATGGGGTTGGAAATGGC
>JABIFK010000795.1 GCA_018650745.1 Candidatus Latescibacterota bacterium
AGCCGTCGCAAAGAAATTGGCACGAAACTGATGGTCTTCGAGCGAGCTGTACATCATGAGTCGTGTAAATGTGGGATCGTTTCGGTTAATCTGGATAAATGATTGGGCAAAATCACGCATCACGGTTTCGAGGTCTTGCGGGGGCGTTTCGTTGGTATCTAAGGATTCCCAGAGCCGGCTGCGCAATTCTATGGTATGGGCGATGATGGCGTTGTAGAGATCTTCTTTGGTCTCAAAATGCCTAAAAATAATTGCTTCGGAAACTTCAGCTGCGTTTGCTATGGCCCGAGTTGTTGTGCCCTTAAATCCTTTGCTGGCAAAAAGGCGCATGGCCACATCAACAATTTGTGTGCGGCGTTCACATTGAGAGAGGCGTTTGCGTGACATGTTTAAACCATAAATAAGAAAAGATCGGCTGCCATGGCGGCTGATCCAATAAGTCGATGGTCACTTACCCTCTTAGTTCGGCAAGTTCTTTTTTGTATTTTGCAATCTGTTTTTCAAGTGATTGTCTTTTGCGCTGTTTAGTTTTTACTTCTCGGCCAGCGACACCCGATTGGGTTTCGATCTGTTTGAGTTTCCCTCTGGCACTTCGTGCGGCCACCTCTACTTCTATGACACGCTGACGCATTTGTTGCATCCGCATGGTGACGAGATATTTGCCGACTACAACGAGAAAAAGCAGCACAACTGCAAGCACACCAAATCCGAGTTCCATACACCCTCTGTGCGAATGATGGTGGGGGTTATTGTTTTTTAATATCGCCATCCCGTTGTAGGTTGTCAAGTTTAAAAAAAACCATTAGTTGGGTTTTTTTTGGAATGTGGGTTGCCGATAAGTTATTGCCCTCCAAAAAATCGTGACGTTGCTTCGGCTCTTATTTCCCATCCTTCAACAATCACATTCTCGTGTCAACAGCAGAGGACGTGCAGAAGGGTTTGGCACCTTGGTTGCAACAGATGGATTTGTGAGGACTTTTCGCTTGACTGTCTGAATTGTGGTTGGTAGTATAAAATTATCTTGGTATACCATGTTCCAGTTTTGGAAGGAGTTAAAATGGCGCTGTCGGAAAAACGTCTCTCGGGTTTGGTGGAAATACAAAATACAGATATGTCATTGAATCGCAGTCTGTTAAAAGATCGCGTTGCCAATACTTTGCGCGACTACATTAGCTCTGGACGTATTCCTGAGGGGACCAAACTGACCGAGCGTGAGGTGGCTACTTTGCTCGGAATCAGCCGTATACCTGCACGAGACGCGCTCATGGTTTTAGAGAATGAGGGATTGGTCATCTCCAAATCGAATGGGCGTTATGTCATTGAACTCACAGAAAAAGATGTGCGGGAGATACATGCACTGAGGTGGACATTGGAGAAGCTGGCTGTAGAACTGGCCGCTCAAAATGTGACCGACAAGACCAAATCTATGCTCCTAGATGCATTGCGAAGCCTTGAGGCTGTAGGGGCGGGTGGTGATGTCAATGGTTGGACCCGAGAAGATATGGCGTTGCATCGAGCAATTTGGCGGTTGGCTGACAACGCGCATCTTTTGAAGGTTCTGGATTCTGTGTTGGGGGCTGTTTTTGTTTTGGCCGAACGGAACAAAATATATGGCGAGCGAAATGTTGAGGATGATATTGCGGAACATCGCGAATTGGTTCATCTGATTGTGGCCGGAGATGCGGCAAGAGCTGGTGGGGTGATAGAAGCTCACCTAAAAAAGTCTTTGGAGATGACGCTCAAAACATTTCGGCTTTCAGATGTCACTGATGTCTCAAGGTAGAGTATATAAAAGAGACAGGCGGCAGAATAAAATCTAGGCTTAACAGAAAGGTGTGCGATGGATTCCAATACCTTGAAGCAGCGAATTTCAAACGGAGCGCCGTTCCTGACGGTCAGGATTTCAATGGGCAGTACTGAATCTGATGTCAAACGCTCTGTTGTAGAAGATCTATGCGACATATAAAGGGACCGTGTTGAAGCCCTTTGGGGAAAATAGCAAACAAGTGTGACCTATTGAACCTGTATTGCCAAAGGAGCAGAGCTGTGAGTAAAAGACCCAATATTTTATTCTTGATGGCCGATCAGATGCAGGCGCGGGTGTTGGAGGATGACCACGTTTGTGATACGCCGTGCCTGGACAGGTTAGCAGCAGAGGGGATTCGGTTTACACGGGCATATACACCCAATAACATTTGCTCGCCGACACGGGCGAGCATTATGACAGGCTTGTTGCCACACAACCACGGGGTGTTAGAGGTGCTGTATCCACAAGAGTCGCACATGCATCAGTTATTGCCCGACAAAGAGCATTTCGCACGCCGATTGTCGGAGGTAGGCTATAGCACCGGATATTTTGGGAAATGGCACGTGGAGGGGACTAATGACTTGCAGCGTTTTGGCTGGCAAGTGGACGGAGGACTTCTGAGCAAGATACATCGCGATTTGGTCAAGGGCCTTGGAAGCGATACCCAAGCACAGGCCAAATTGGATCCGGCGGTTCATATAACCGAACCCGCTGGATATGGACCGCATCCGTTTTGTGGGGTAACCAACACAGCAGCAGAAATGCGCCCAATGGGCCTTTCGACCACACTGGCATTGCGCTACTTAGAGAACGCAGTAAAGCAGGAAGACCCATGGTGTTGTTTCTTGAGCTTTCAAGAACCACATGATCCTTATATCACCGAGCGCTCGGTCTATGAACATTATGCAAACATAGACATACCACCACCACCTCATGCCGATGATCCGCTCACAGATCGACCGGGACTGTACCGGAGAGCTCAAGGGATCTGGAAACAGTTGTCGGAAAAGGATAAACGCGAGGCCCGGACCTGTTATTTTGGTTCCATCACGGAAGTTGATACTCAGTTCCAACGGGTCGTGGATTTTCTGGAACGAACGGGTGTTTTGGATGACACCATTGTGATTTCGATGAGTGACCACGGGGATTTACTAGGGGCACATGGATTGTTCTTCAAGGATATCTCGGCATTTGAAGAGATTTTCAATGTGCCTTTCATTGTGCGAGGACCTGGCGTTTCACGAGG
>JABIFK010000563.1 GCA_018650745.1 Candidatus Latescibacterota bacterium
CACGCAAAGGTGCGGCCACAAAGGACCTGAATCCCACCGTTTGAATCGCGTCACTGTCCAACTGAATTTGAGGATTGTCTACGTCTTCTACCAAAATAGGTCGATTCTCTTTGACCGTAAGCACCACCCCCACATCATCACGATTCAGATCATATTTTAACTGGCTCAAAAAGGTGAGCGCCTCACCCGAAACGCCATAACTGCCCGCACTGCACAAGGTTTGATCGTCTTCATCCACCGTCATCAAATACGCCTGATCAAATCCCAATGTGTCAACAATACCACTCAAAATTTTCAGCATCACCAGCTCAGAGTCCAATACCGACGTAATCGTTGCACCAATATCACACAAAGCTTGTAATTCATTCATCCGCCGGGTCAAAGAAGACTGCATCTCATACCGTTCAATCGCTTGGCGCACATCGATCTCCAAGTCGGCGGGTTCCCATGGTTTGGAGATATAACGATAAATTTGACCTTTGTTAACCGCTTCAATAATCGCATCAAAATCGGCAAACCCCGTCAACATCATCCGCACACTATCTGGCGAAACCTCTTGCGCTTGGGCCAAAAATTCTACACCCGTCATCTTGGGCATCCTTTGGTCACTGATAATCAAAGCCACTCTATGCTCTCGCAATAAGTCCAATCCATCAGCCCCATTGGTGGCTGTTAGCACCTCATAATCCATCTCCAACGACAAAGCGAGCGAGTCGAGAATATCGGGTTCGTCATCAACAATCAAAACAGTTGGGTTCATGAGCTCAATCCATAGATTAAAAATCTAAAAAATTTGTGAATAAGAAGATTAGATACCTGGTGACAATTGTGTTTTAAAACTTGCCACGGCACGGTCAACAGTCTCAATAATTTTGAAAATGGAAGCCAGTTGTGTCACCATCAAAATGCTCTCAATCTAATTTTTTAATGTGTTCGTGAAAAAGACCCACTTCGGGCCCACTCATCAAAGTACCACTGACCGTCAGAACAGCCACATCGCCGCGAATTTCTTCTTTAATATTCATGATCCTCTCCCTGGTTATGAGTCTGTGAATTGCGTCCTACCCATACATATTGCAAGTGTGGTGCCACAAATTCAAAATCCCTCAGAAATTCCACAACCCAATATGTATCAATAGTTTAAATTGATTTCACCCGTTCCGTTTAAACAACGAACCAATACCAAAATCGACAATTATAGTGTCACTTTTAAACAAAAAACACAATATATCTATATATAATAATATTTTATATAAAATGACAACTTTATTGTCATAGATGCGTGAATTATTGTCACTAATATTTACACAGAAAAAGGCCACGATTTTTGACCGTGGCCTTTTTATCCAAATGGACCGGATAGATCCATTTCCTTTGTTCTATGAAAAGCTAAGGTACACCCGCTTCATTTATCCCATCGGGTCGCCTTTTAACAATGGCAACGGATTCGGCTGAACCAACTCACCGCCACATTCATAAGATTCCATTGCGGCCCACGTATATTCCAACGCGGCCAATGCATCACGCCCCGAAGCCCGTAATTGTTCTTTGGGTACGCCATTGTTAACATCTTCCAAATAGGCATGAATACGATTGGGAAATGTCTCTCCAAAATCAGATATACCCGATTCATGCACCACTGGTGCCGGTGCCGACCCCAATTTCAAATCTTCAGGGGCCGCAGCTGTGCCGGGTGATGGCCAAAATGTCACCTTCTCAATACAGTTTTCAATGCAAAACGTTCCACGCGTACCCGCCACTTCCACACTCCACCACCCACCCAATCCAAATGTGGTATCACCCCGTTGGCTCAATAAATATCCCATCGCGCCATTTTCGAACCGCAAGTGAATGCTGTTGATCGACAACATCAAATCACCGGCTTTACGACGCGAACTGGGTTTGTCCATAAACGCCTGCACGTGTGTCACATCGCCACAGAAATATCGCATCACACTAAATGGATGCGTCAAAAAAGCTTTCACATGTGCATAAGGGTGCCCCCAAAAGTTCGGCGCTTTATTTGCCTTATAGGTCTCTTCACCACCCGGAAAACCCATCTTGTGAATGCAATAGACCAACTCACCCACTTTGCCTTCATCCATATATTCCTTGGCCTGATCGGCAGGCGGTGTAAAATAGTGATTCAAATTACACCCCAAATACAAATTGCGATCCGCCGCATACGCCACCATATCTCGCGCTTCATCCACATCATTTGACAGTGGCTTTTCACACAACACGTGTTTGCCAGCCGACAGTGCCTCCATCACCGGCTCATAATGCCAGCTCCCATTTTCGTTCCCACCCGTCGTCACATCCACCACATCCAAGTCTTCATTCTCAAGCATATCCCTCAAACTATAATATGCTTTCACTCCATGCTTCTCTGCGGCTTCATCGGCACGCTCTTTCACCACATCGCAGACCGCCACAAAATCGGACAAATCATCCTTACTATGACAATCGGCATGGTTATTCCCAATGCCACGCATCCCCACAATACCCACTTTTACGGCCATAAATCCCTCCAATGAATTAAATTGTATAAAAACAATTTGTCTCTCTGACGGAGCCTAAGCGACTAAAGAGTCTCATCAATCATTCAATGAGACTCTTCTTTGTATTCAGAATAAAAATCAAAGAACCTACTATGCTTCCACAACAACAAAACAATCCATCACATCCTGCGGAATTATTCGTGGGCGTCCAGTTTCTACATCAACAAACACCCAATCTGTCTCACCCACAACCAATGGTTCATCTCCTCGCACAATGCGATATTTTCGTGTCGAACGCACGCGGCTCACACTTGCAACCCAGGTTTGAATCACCAAGTTATCATCTAAAAAGGCTGGGCGCAAATAATCTATTCGATGTGACTTAACAAACCAAGTTGCTCCAAATTGTTCCGCAATACCCGTACCACCAACCGCATCTGCATGAGCAGTGGCCGCATCGAGCATCCAACGCAAATAATCCACATTGTTTACATGCCCATTGCCATCAATGGCCGCTTGCGGCACGGTAAGTTCATAATTATAAATGCCCAATAGATCTATCCCCGATACAAAACTGCCAACCGCTCGGCAATCCCATCCCAATGCAAGGACTCCGCTCGCTCAAACGCTGCTGTGCTTAAAACCGTAACATCCCGTTCTCGAATTGCTGCCATCGCCTCTTTTAATCCATTGGTATTTTTCGGATCAAACAATTGTCCCATTGAATCATCAATCAACTCGGGCAAACACCCAATATCGGGTAAAATGACCGGCTTACCAAACGACAAAGCCAAAATTGCAGACCCCGATGTCAACACATCCAAAAACGGCAAAACGGCAACATCGGCAGCATTCAAATACGTCTAAAATTCCACCGACTTAAAAAACGAAGAGGTAAATGCCAAGATACGATCATCATCTTTAATTGCATCCTTAATCTCTTCTACATACTCAGGAAACATACCCGTATGCATCATCAACAACAAAACAGATCTCTCATCTGCAACCTTGCCAAACATCTCAACCAACCGATCAATACCCTTGTAAGGCCTCACATTACCCGTGAACAAATAAACAAATGCATCATCTGCAATTTCCAATTTCGCCCGCGCATCTGCTTGTGAAATTTCATTGGGATACGCATCGATATAATTCCCATGTTGAATCACATGTAAATTTTCTGTACGATAAAAAAATTGGCGTGCCAAACCGGCCGCATATTCACAATGCACCATCACATGGTCAGCCAACTGACACATAGACAACTGTGCCAAATGGTCTAAATCGGGAAAGCGTCTTTCGTGCGGATAAAAATTATGCATGGTCCACACAATACGATAACCCAGTCGTTTGGCATAATTCACATTTTCAACAAAGTGGCTCAATCGCGCCACAGCACTTTCTAAATCTTCCGCCAAATAAAAATGACGTATCCAGTTAAAATGCAACACATCAAACGTCTCTCGCTTCTCTTCCAAATACACCTTCTCAAACGCATAATCCCCCAACTCCAAATGCACATCCAACTTTTCCATTGCAAGCGCCAACAACGGCCCATATGGATTGCACTTGTGCTCCAATGTCAGTCCACCCGCCTTTTCCCAAAAAAAGAGTGCTTTCATCTTATCTCCAATACCCTTGGACGCAAACGTGCCCAATCATCTGAAATACCTTTCTCTGCAACCCATTTCACAACACGATGTTCTGTTTCAATGCGCTTGAGAGTTTGATGCTGATACACACGTAAGACAAATATATTAATCCGTTCGCACCTCTCGCCCAACAGAGCCATCAGCCAATACTTCAGTGACACACAAACACCGATCTGTGCCCACACACCGCAACAAACGTCCATCCACCAAATTGACAGCAACCTCAAGTTCTCCAACCTGTCGTACCCCCTGAATGGGATTACTATCACCCGCTTTCAAAGGCAACAACAAAGTCATAAAATGCTGCACACCGTCACCAGATCTGTTATGCAAAACGGTTGCCGCCGGAATTATCGATGGCTGCACACGTTTTCGAATCCACCATCCCAAAAGTTCGGGCTCTTCTTGCGCCGAAACCACCTCAACATCCACACCTTCCAAAAGGGGTACAATTGCCAAATTGGGTTGTCCATCGTCCGCCGTCATCACAGTCGATCCATCCACAGCAGTATTTGGCGTTGTCACATGCCAACGTGCTTGATAATTGTGCGATGCATGATCTTTAGACGTCAGCACATCCCACACCAAAAAAATATCAGGCTTCACAAACAGCACATGTCGCTTATGTGTAACGGAAGCTGATTCTCCGTACAATTCATCATACACACCGATTGCATAATCATAATTTTCCGATGTCACCCAAGTCACGTCGGTCAACGGCTCAGATGCAAAACCACGTTCTCTATTTTGTGGCAAACCATCCACAAGTACCGTATTGTGCGAATACGTACTCAACCCATACTTACGCCATTTGCTTTGCTCATAAGGCCCCCCACCCGTATCCAACAACACCTCACGCCCAAATGCCCAAAGCATCATATTCAACTTATCCTGGTGAATATGTGCCAGCCCTGTTGGTCCCGCATCAAAACACACCATATTGGCATCGGCTTCCCAGCCCGAGCGCATCACAGAATATCCTGCATAATTAAAACTCACCGAAGTCAAAGTCGGCGCTTCTCCTTCATCACCATGGGTTGCAGCCCACAAAAAATCTTTTCGTTCCGGAAACAACTCAGCGCCCACCCGCAGCACACTTGCCACATCCTGCGTATTGGGTGTATCGTTCACACGCGGTGTAGACCCTTCGGGCGTACGCATCAACAGCGTAAACTCAAACGCCTTCTCTGCACGCGACAAAAAGTCCGATGGCAACTCCTCTTCAAACCCAGCGACCTTTGCCACACGCGGCACCGTCAAAATATTGCCCAACGCCACCCAATGATATCCAGGCGACAACTCAACCTGTGCCCCATCGGGTGTAAATTGTGTATCCAATTCTCGGTAGGAATACCCCGCCGCATAAGCGCGCCATTCAGCTGCGTCTTTTAACTCAGGAAAAATCGCCCCAACCGAATACAACCCCGCCATCTCCATGGTCAACCAATTGCCTGTCGGTCGATGATGCGCACGCAAATGAATCGCATGTTCAATACACAACTTTGTATACAACACCACATCCAAATCGGTAAACGATGACGACTGCAAA
>JABIFK010000401.1 GCA_018650745.1 Candidatus Latescibacterota bacterium
CTCGAACACGCATCTGCAAAAGAAATCATGTCCCAACAATAAAATCCTTGTCCCCTGATTTTCCAAGGAGTCAGCCTTGATTCGCACCTATCGTCCTGAAGACCTCGAAACGCTCAAAGAAATCACAGTGATTTGCTTTGAAGGTGTTTCAATAGATCACGCCATTGAAACAAAATTTGGCCAATTCACCGACAGCGATTGGAAGGCACGCAAAGCCAAACACGTAGATGCCGACGTCTCTGCAAACCCAGAAGGCGTGTTTGTCTTTGAAGAAAACGGCAAAGCAATGGGATACATTTCAACACGCATTGACCACGACAGCAAAGTGGGACAAATTCCAAATCTATCGGTCCTTCCCGAATGCCGTGGCAAGGGTGCGGGCAAAGCTTTGATGAAAGCCGCCTTCGACTACTTCGAAGAACAGGGAATGGAAGTAGCGAAAATAGAAACGCTCGCACACAACGAAGTCGGGCAAAACTTTTACCCGCGTTCGGGCTTCACCGAGATCACCAGGCAAATTCATTACGCAATGCCATTGAAAGACCGCAAATTATAAATTTACCACGCAAAAACACAAAAAAGGGGACGCGAGTAATTCGCGTCCCCTTTTTTATTATGATTTTTGTTGAAGTCACTCGATAATGGCTTGATTCACTTTATGTTCTTTAATCCGGTGGACTTTGTAGTTGTAGCGATGGAATTTATTCCGTCGCGGTGTTGGTGCGATCACCGAAGTTTTTTTCAATCTTCATTATTCCGGTAAGCAGGTCAGTCGATCACACCTGTTTTGTTTCTGCCTCAATTACCCTTCTGCCACACTGTTGGAAAGTGTTCCCCGCGCAAAATTTCACCGTCAGCAACGTCCACAAGAGGTTGCATAATGTGTTTGCCGCTGGCTTCGTAGCGCGTTTCGTGTGTCATATAATGAATGGCAATCGCTCGTCGCGGTCGGTTGCTGGTATTGTCGTGTGAACCGTGCCACGTCAAAGCGTGATGATAATGTACCTCACCTTTCTTTACCAATCGCGGCACCACCTCTATCGGGTGCTCTTCAAACTTAGAAGGCATTGCGTCGTAACTTTCTAAGGTCCGAATAAAGTCCATCTGATTGCCCCACTCATGCGAACCAGGCACCATACTCATACACCCATTTTCCATATCCACGTCGTCCAATGCCACCCACGCACTCACCTCCGTCATCGGTCGAATAATCGGCCACAAAGGTGCATCTTGGTGCCAACCCGTCGTGCCCCCAATCTCAGCGGGTTTATACTGAATCTGATCGTGCCAAATACGCAACTCATCAGACTGTGTCAGTTGGGCCATTTCTTCCAAAATTGTAGGATGGCAATGCAGTTCTCGAAAAGGATCGCTCGCTTCCCAAATATTCACAATCTGCCACACCGGTGCAGAGTCGTCCCCACGCAAGTTTTTCAACGACACGGGTTGAATAACATCTTCACGGTCTTTCTCCGCAATCACCCGCGCCAATTCAAGTCGCAGCACCTCAACCTGCGCGTCGTCCAACACCATCCCACCATTTAAATATCCATTTTTCTGAAATGCGTTTACTTGTTCGTCTGTCAACATGAGTCGTCTCCCAATGCTTCAAATCACGTGTTTGGTTTTTCTCACTGCACGTTACAACACCCACAATAAAAAAAGGAGACTGCTTAAAAGCAACCTCCTTTTTTCCCGGCACTCATTTTTACAACATGCCACTTCGCCCAGTTGGTCAGAAACAAAGTATTGGTCGATTAACCTTGCTTCTGATTTATCATTTCAACATCGATTCGATTTCTTGCTCCACGCGAATGTCGCGCACCAAGTCAACCAAATCCTTAAATGCTTTTGCGCCATCTCCCAGCACCAAACGTTTTATAGCACCCAATTCATGCTCCGTATATTCGGCCATTGTCTCCAATTGGTCTAATAGACCCGTTCTTTCTTCTTCTGGCAAGTTCGCCGCAGAAGACAAATGACAAAAGAATCGATAGGAGCGCTCATCAGCCAAACACCTGCACGCGGCAGAAAGCAGCTCTTTTTTGCGTTTTAAGTCATCCCGCACATCGGTCATAAATGTTGGGGGTTTCAAAGGAATTTTAGACATAATGGGGTGGTCTGCCATCAACACGTCCTCCTCACAAGAGTGTAATCGGTCATTTTTGTTCTCACCCTAAGTTTAGCAAACCTCAGGCCAAAAACACGCCCCAACCTCATCTTGTTCTATTCCAATGAGTTACCGACACAAATGAATTTCTAATCCCAACAGAAATACGGAAATATGTTCCTTTACATCATAAAAACAAGTTAATAATATTGAATGTTTACGTAAAAATATTTAATAAAAAAAATAATCCCCTAAAATAAAGGGATTATTGAATAAAATACAATTTACAATCAACATATTACATAGTATCTATTAGGATGCCAACCAGGGCAGTCTGACTCATTCCAACACCAGTATCGTGATCCCATGCCGAATCATCATCACCGCAATCGCAGCCATCAACAAACTCGCCAACTTTGACAAAATCTTAGCCCCAGCCTGCCCC
>JABIFK010000796.1 GCA_018650745.1 Candidatus Latescibacterota bacterium
CAGCGTAGTTGTCTTAAGTCCATCAGCATATTCCATAACAAAAAGCGCGGGATTTTCACAAAGGTCTTTTACATCCCCGTCTTCTTTGCTTTCAATATTTTTCGCAGCCGCATCAAACAAATTGCGAGACCATTCGTCTGAATCCCAAACGGCCTGCCCTTCCAAACACTTAACAGCCACAATCCCTGTCTCGCCACCCTTTCGCCGCTCAACCATACATTGCAATGCCTCTAAAGCATGAAAACCATACGAATCCAAACCCCCATAAGACATCGACAATGCATCATCTATTTCGACACCCAAATCATACTCAACCCAGGGTTTGCGCCACGCCAATGGCACCGACGACCCCGCCATAAAAGGCACATTTAATTCTTGCGCACGATCATACATCCATTTGGCATCATGCCAATTATACGATAAATGCTTGTCAGTGAACACCGGAACCGAACGCCCCGATGTGGCAAACACACCGCAGACTTGTTCAAAAAAGAACTTTCGCGGATACATATGTTGTTCTTTTTCATTCCACGCATAATCGCCATGTTCACCAATAATCAACACGCCATCCACTGCCAATTCTTTGCCGCCCAATGTCAGCGTCTGTGGAATACTCTCATACATCGGCACACCAAATTCTTTGGCAATCTCAACGCCCATATCGCGCTCATGAACCTGATCCAAATACATAGAGACAATATCAATCTCGGGCGGCAACAATCCGTCATCTGTCGGAATACCTTTCAAAAATTTGGTTATCACCACATCGGCATGCGAGCGTGGATAATAAGCCGTAACAATTGCAGCAATTTTTTTTCGCTCTGCCATATCAAATCTCCTTTACGCCAATTGCAAACGCGCGCTTTGGATTTTCCAACGTCATGAAGTCAATTTCATCTTGTGTAAACCCATTTTCTTTTAATGTTGGCAACACCGTTTCAAACAAATCAACAAAAGGCCGAAACTTTCCGCCATTTGGCTCTCCCGGACGATACCAACCCGCATCGTGTGACAAAAGAACCTGCCCCAACAATCCATATTCTTTCATCGCTTTCAAATGTTTCACATCACGCAGCAAACGTTTTTCATTTGCATTCACACCATCAAATGCAATCCAAGCCCCCGCTTCAGCCGCTTTTTTATGTTGGGCATTGTCTTTTTCATTTTGCGCATGCGTCCAAATCCAAGCGCCAGCATCCACTCCTTCTTCTTTCAACACCGAAATCTCTTCATGCGCCGGAATTCCATAGCCCGTATGCGACATAATGGTCAAACCCGTTTTCAAATGCGTCCTTGCCGCCGCCCGCACCAACTTCTCGTCAATCTCAGACAGCGATTCCTTATCCACACCAATCTTAATAAACCCAGGCTTCACGCCCGTTCCCTCAATGCCCTCTTCCCATTCATTTACCCACCGCACCGACAACGCATCTGCCGTTTCTTCATAAGCATGTGCAGGTACATATTTATCATTTGCCGCCCCGTAATATCCCGTATTCGTCAACATATGAATACCCGTGGCCTCCGACAATCTTTTGACCAACGCCGCATCTTTGCCAATATAAGATGGCGTACACTCAACAAAGGTCTGGCATCCCAATTCCTTAGCCTGCTGCAAATAAGGCAAAATAACCTCAAATGCGTCATCTGCATCATAACGCTCTTTACTGGCTTCAGCTGCACCAATAAAGTCCACCAAAATATGCTCGTGCGTCAGCACAAACCCCATCGCATCAGGATCAATTGCCCCCGTAGCCGTCACGATTTTCCCGGTCATACTCGCCTCCGCCTTTGCAAAACCCAATGGTGAAACCATCGCGGCACCAGCCACTAACGCACTTGTCCTGACAAAGTCTCGTCTATTCATAACCATCCCTCCAACATCATCATACATCACACTCACGTTTCACACCCCCCAAACAAACCACCCGCGCCATTGGCGTGAGGTTATGGACTTCGTGCTTTTCGTGTGGGTGTGATATGTGGGCTGTTCGTGTCTTTCGTGATCGAATATCGGAATCGGCCCACCCCATGTCAAGGTCAAAGCCCAGAAACCCACTTGCTTTCCCAATGACCATCCTATATTTTGCACCCATCACGAATATAAACCCTACCATTGGAGTATGACTATGTCTTATGGAAAACTGAAAGAATACTTACAAAATGAACTGCACGGTATCACCGAAAATGGACTGCTAAAAGTTGAGCAACAAATCATCTCGCCACAAGGATCTAACATTCAAACAACCGATGGCAACACCATCAATTTTTGCGCCAACAATTACCTCGGCCTTGCCAACCACCCAGATATTGTCGCTACAGCACATCAAGCATTGGATACATATGGTTATGGCATGGCCTCAGTACGTTTTATTTGTGGCACGCAACAACAACACAAAAACTTAGAACGCCAAATCGCCAATTTCTTACAAACAGATGACACGATTTTATATTCTTCTTGCTTTGATGCAAATGGGGGGCTTTTTGAAACGCTCTTAGGGCCAGAAGATGCCATCATCAGTGCGTCACTCAATCACGCCAGTATTATTGATGGGGTGCGCCTATGCAAAGCCCAACGCTTTGTTTACAAATATGACGACATGACCGATCTTGAAATTCAACTTCAAAAAGCGGCTTCTGCTCGCTTTCGTCTCATTGCAACCGATGGTGTCTTCAGCATGCACGGTGACTTAGCGCCTCTTAATCAGGTCTGTGATCTCGCCGATCAATATGATGCACTCGTTATGGTTGACGATTCTCACGCCACAGGATTTCTAGGACCCAATGGTCGCGGCACCCCCGAACATTATGGCGTGTTAGACCGCATCGACATCATCACCAGCACACTTGGCAAAGCACTCGGTGGTGCATCGGGCGGTTTTACCACAGGACGTCAAGAAATCATCGACTTTTTGCGCCAACGATCACGCCCGTATCTGTTTTCTAACACACTCGCGCCCGCCATCACAGCTGCATCCATCAAAGCCTTAGAATTGGTTCAAGAAAATCCATCTCTTCGAGAAACCCTCTTTGCCAACACACGCTATTTTCGCGAGCAAATGACAACACGCGGGTTCCAAATTAAGGAAGGCATTCACCCCATTGTGCCCATTATGCTCGGTGATGAAAAGCGCACGGTTGAAATGGCTCAAAAGGTCAACGAACGTGGTATCTTTGCCGTTGGATTCAGTTATCCAGTCGTTCCAAAAGGAGAAGCCCGCATTCGTGTTCAAATTTCAGCGGCACACACAATAGAACAGCTCGACAAAGCCATTGCCGTTTTTGAAGAAACCGGCAAATCTGTTGGCGTTATCTAAAGACAACCAAGCGACACATCAACTTCGCTAACAAAATCAGCTTCAAACCAAAAGGCAGTAGGAGACACCATGAATACGCAGCTCAGTCAAGCCACCAAAAACCCCGTTGCAATCATAACAGGTGCGGGGCAAGGCATGGGCAAATCAGTTGCGCACACGCTGGCGCAACAAGGCCTGCAAATTGCCGTCAATGATATTCACTTTGACGCTGCCAATGCCACCGTCGCAGAACTCCATGCATCCAATTTCAATGCCATTGCTGTTGCAGGTGATGTCACCAACAAAACAGACGTGCAAAACATGATGCAGCAAACCATCGATTACTTTGGCGCCATTCACATCCTCATCAATAACGCTGGCATTCTCTACCCAAGCAAAGTAATAGACATCTCAGAAGAAGAATGGGACCGTGTTATTGACGTCAATCTCAAAGGCACATTTCTCTGCTCACAAGCAGTCTTACCAGCCATGCAGCAAAATAGCTGGGGGCGTATTGTTAACTTCTCTTCCACGGCAGGCAAAAATATCAGCACAGTTGGTGGCGCACACTACACGGCTGCCAAAGCAGGCATTCTCGGGTTCACACGTCACCTCGCCAAAGAAGTCGCCCAACACAATATCACCGTCAACTCAGTTTGCCCGGGGCTCATTGATACCGACATGGTGCGCAACACCATTGATCCAGGCCATCAAAAAGCATATGCCAACAGCTTTCCCATATCACGCCTTGGCAAACCCGAAGAAGTCGCCGATCTCGTCGCTTTTCTTTGCTCAGATAAAGCTGCTTATATCACCGGTGCCTCACTCGACATCAATGGTGGAGATTTAATGATATGAAAATCACAGATATCAAAACCTTTCTCGTCAATCCTGGCGCATCCAAAAACTGGCTCTTTGTCAAAGTCGAAACCGACGAAGGCATTCACGGATGGGGTGAATGTTATACACAAGCCGATCGAGACAAATCCATCGAAATTCATGTACAACAACTCGCACGCTATCTCAAAGGGCGAGACCCATTCGACATCAAGCACTTCACCTTCATGGCCTATAACGACTATGCAGGCAAACGTGGCGCCATGGAACTTTATTGCGCAATCAGCGGTATTGAACACGCACTATGGGACATTTGTGGCAAAGCGACAGGACAACCCGTTTACAACTTGCTCGGTGGCAAATGTCGACCCAAAATTCGCGTATATGCCAATGGTTGGAGCGGCGGCAAAACACCAGAAGAAATCGCCCAACGTGCCAAAGCTGTTGTTGATCGTGGATTCACAGCTCTCAAATTTGACCCCTTCCCAAGCCCTTGGCGCGCTTACATCACACACGATATTGAACAACACGCCATAGATCGCGTAGCCGCCGTGCGAGAAGCAGTAGGCCCCGATGTTGAAATTCTCGTTGAAGTGCACCGTCGTTTGTCACCCGACAATGCCATTCGTGTTGCTCGACAAATCGAACGTTATCGCCCCTATTGGTATGAAGAACCTGTCTCTGCCCGAGATGTAGACGGATTGGCCGAAGCCAGACAAAACATCAACATTCCCATTGTCACAGGCGAAGAACTCTATACCAAAACCGAATTCCGCCCCATCTTTGAAAAGCGCGCCGCCGACATACTCAACCCCGATGTATGCAATTGTGGGGGCATACTCGAACTTGTTCAAATTGCCGCTATGGCCGAACCGTATCACGTTGCCATGTCTCCCCACAACTACAACAGCACCACTTTGGGTTTGGCCGCAACACTCCATGCCTGTGCAACCATGCCCAATTTTATTATTACCGAATATTTCGTCAACTTTGAAGAAAAAGGACTGGAAATTGCCACGCCCGGCTTTAAGGCAACCAACAGTTATATCGAGCTACCTGACACACCAGGTTTGGGCATTGATTTAGATGAAGATGCCCTTGCGGCCAATCCATATAAACAGATGCCAGAACGCGGTCTAAGGCACTCAAAAGACGAAGGATAATAGACCCAAGAATTTATTAAATAACAATAGGAAACAAAGTTGATCATTTTTGTGCAGAATTTAGTATCTTAATACGTGTACTGTATTCAAATTTCTTGATCTGCAGGTCCATATTAGCACACATGATGCTCAAAAACCAGACCACTGATATCCATAAAAGAATCCCTTAGGAGGCTCGTCTTGGCAGAAGCAAAAGCCACCAACGTTGTTTGGCACGAAGGCCATGTTGATCGCGCACAACGAGAAGCATTGGTCAGTCAAAAAGGCGCATTGATTTGGTTCACCGGTTTACCCAGCTCTGGCAAAAGCACCACAGCATTTACCGTTGAGCATGCACTCGTAAAGCTAGGCCGTTTGGCTTATGTACTCGATGGCGACAACATTCGTCACGGACTGAATAAAAACTTAAGTTTCTCTGCCGAAGACCGTGTAGAAAACATTCGCCGCATTGGCGAAGTGGGCAAACTCTTTGCTGACGCGGGTGTCATCACCCTTTCGAGTTTTGTAAGCCCTTATCGCGCCGACCGCGATGCTGTGCGCGAACTCATGGGCGACGATGTTTTTATCGAAGTTTTCATCGACACACCTTTAGAAATGTGCGAAGACCGTGATCCCAAAGGCTTGTATAAAAAAGCACGTACCGGCGAAATTCCAAACTTCACTGGAATCTCTGACCCTTACGAAGCACCCGAAAATGCCGAATTGGTGATTAAAACAGACACGTGCACACCAGAAGAAGCCGCCGTGCAAGTCATCTCTTACTTAGAAGCCAATACCATCATCTAAGTAACCAGAAGCATCATAAATCAAAAGACGCACGTGCTTATAAGCAGGTGCGTCTTTTTTTTTGACAAATCGTTTTACAATACCTACTCTGTGTTCATCAATCCAACGCGAAAACTTATTTGGGAGCTTACAATGATTGTTGATCTGTCTATGCCCATTGCCAATCATTTGCGATGGACCGTCGATCGCCATCTAAAAGGTGACTTTGCCAAAGGCGATCCATTCCAAGTCACGCATGTCGGTTGGGCGGTACACGGATTCACACACGTTGATGCCCCACGCCACATGCTACCCGATGGTCCAACCACCAGCGACTTATCCCTCGATAACGTCGTCGGTAGCGCTGCCGTTGTAGATCTCACAGGCATTGAACCCCATTCAGAAATCTCAGCAGAGCATCTTCAGGCTGCTGGTTCTCATATTGAGCCCAATGACATTGTTGTCACAAAAACAGCGTGGGATACAATCGAATCACCGAAAACACCCGAATTTTGGACACGTGCCCCCTATATGTCACGCGAAGCCGCCGAATGGCTTTTGTCCAAAAAAATCAAAGCCATCGCCTTCGACTTTCCACAAGACTACCCCATTCGCAAACTGCTGGTCGATGAAGTTGACCCCATTAGCGAGTTTGTTACCCACGACGTGCTCTTACGCAACAACATCACTCTCATAGAATATATTTGTAATACGGCATCTCTCACCAAAGACCGTGTTGATTTTTATGCACTCCCGCTTAAAATTCTCGACTCAGACGGTGCACCCGCACGCGTCATTGCAATTCAATAAAACAGGGATCAGGGTTCAGAAGCTTGTCTTTCCCCTAATCCCCGACTCAAACATTACGAGGTTTTTATGATATACAATCAGCTCTTTGCACAATTTGACCGCACCGTCCGTGTCGGTGTCATTGGCACAGGTCACTATGCCACAGCGCTCATTACCCAATCACAGGTGATTGAC
>JABIFK010000798.1 GCA_018650745.1 Candidatus Latescibacterota bacterium
ATTGCAGGATGCTTCTGAGATGTTTGATTTGGATCAAGTGAAAGATCAACTCACGACATTTGACGATTTGGGGAAAGTGATTCAAAAGATTATTTGATCATTTTAAATGTAGTCATACTCAGATTTTTTGGAGAGGATTATTCAAGTGATTGACGCCCACAATGTGGACAAGTTTGAGCGCAGTACAACCCTTGCGCCAGATGGATTTCGCGCCACATATAATGTCAATTAAGCAGGTTTTATTTTGAAACGTAACTTTATTAAAATTTTTATTTTTGTCACTTTACTGGCCGCAAGCGTGTTAGGTGTCATGTTGGGTAGTGCCTCGCTTCGTGAACAGGCACGTCAAACTTGGTTGGACCAGGCCAATCGAAGTGTGTCGCGCACGACGGATGTGGGTGTCTTTTGGTTGTCTTTGTTTCATGCGCAACTTCGGGGTATTGGTACACTTTTTTATGGGTCTTCTCAGGTCAATGAATCAGAGCTTTTTGAAGCGCTTGAAGTAACTGAATCAATCGAAGGAGCCATTCCTCTTAGAACCGTTGCCTTCGTAGAGTTTGTTGGTCGTGATCAGTTGGTGGTGACTTTGAGTACGGATATGAATGGTTTATTGGCAGAAGGTTCAGACTTGGCAACTCAAAGTGCGATCCAAAATGTGGTCAAACTGGCTTTGGAACAACCGGATAACGTTTTGATGAGTCCTGTGTTTTGGGATAGCGAGGGACAAGCGAAGACGGTTTTGGCATTTGCTGTACCCAATGGTGACGTTGATGGCGTACTTTTGACGCCTGTTGATTTGACGGCAATGATTAAAGGTCTTTATGCACTTCACATTCCCAAAGGGATTCACTTGCGGTTGCAAGAGCAGGGGATCTCTTCGGCTCAAAAATCAGTTTTTTTTGTTGGGGATGCAACACCTTCATTGGGCGCGGTGCATACCTTTGAAATTTTTACAGAGAGTGGGCACGCTCAGTGGAAATTTTATTGGGACGTATTGCCTGAGTTTAGAGATGGTGCGGCTACAAAATTTGCTGATGTTGTGCAATATAGTGGTTTCGCTGTGGTTGGTTTGGCATTTGGCATGATAGGTTTGTTGTTTATGCAAAATGCACGGGTGAATCGTCGGGTGGATCGTCGAACTCAAGAGTTGCAATTGGCTACGGAACAAGCAGAAGTCTCGAACCAAGAATTGGCAAAGACACTTGAGATATCGGAAGGCCACCGCAAAGAAGTAGATGTTGCGAAAACAGAAGTAGAAAAAACCAATCAAGAGCTTAAGGTGGCATTTCAGGAAGCAGAAGCAGCGCGCATAGAGGCTGAACAGGCCAACCAATCGAAAAGCTCATTTCTGGCCAACATGAGCCACGAAATTCGCACACCAATGAATGCCATTTTGGGATTTTCGGAGATTTTAGGCAGCATGGTTCAAGGCACACAGGCCAAACAATATTTGCAGTCTATTCAATCTTCGGGCAAGTCGCTTCTGACGCTGATTAATGATATTCTCGATTTGTCTAAGGTGGAAGCTGGTAAAATTGACATTCAATATGCACCTCTTAATCTATCGATTTTGGCACATGATTTGGATTTGGTTTTTGCATCGAAAGTTTTTGAGAAGAACCTTAATTTTGTTGTGGATGTTGATGATGATGTGCCCGAAACTGTTTTGTTAGATGAAACACGGGTGCGGCAAGTGTTGGTAAATCTTATTGGCAACGCGATTAAATTTACGCGTGAAGGTCAGGTACAATTGATGATTCGCGCTTTGCCGCGTGAAAATGCTGACCGGCCGATTATTATATTTGCTGTTTCTGATACGGGTATTGGTATTCCTGAAAACCAGAAAGACAAGATATTTGGTGCTTTTGAGCAGCGTGCAGGACAGTCGATCAATGAGTTTGGTGGTACGGGTCTTGGGTTGGCTATTTCGAAGCGTCTTGCTGAACTTATGAATGGTGAAATCCTTGTTGAATCGGAAGAAGGAAAAGGGTCGACATTTACGGTTTTGTTTCACGATGTGGAAGTTATTGAAAGCACAGCATCGGGGATTGTTCAACAAGAAGATGAACTTGAATATGTTGTTTTTGAACCTGCGACGATTTTGATCACTGATGATGTGCGTTTGGATCGACAATTGGTGCGTGGTTATTTGGAGTCTTTTAATTTTTCGATATTGGAAGCGGAAAATGGGGCTGATGCTTTGGAATTGTTCAAAGACAAGCAGCCCGATGTTGTGTTCTTAGATATTAAGATGCCCGTTTTAGACGGGTTTAAAACGGCACAATTGATTAAGGGAAAAGATTCTGATCACAAGACGCCAATTGTTGCTCTAGCGGCTTCTGTGATGCGAGAAACTGTGGAAGAGATTAGCCAGCTTTTTGATGGTTATTTACCAAAACCTTTGTCAAAGGTACAATTGGTACGTGAATTGGCGCGCTTTTTACCGCATCATATTGATACAGCACAATCGGTAGAAGCATTGGATCAACAGGATGTAAACGCTGCGATCAGTGAAGAAACCATTGTACGATTGCCAGATCTCATTCAGCGGCTTGATTCAGAAAAGGAATTGGTTGGTGGTTTGGCTTCAACACTTACGATTAATGACATTGAAGATTTTGCCAGTCGTATGCAAGTCATGGCAGCTGAATTTTCATATCCTCCGCTTCAAGTTTGGGCAGATCACTTGGTTGAACAAACTATGCTTTTTGATATGGATGGTATGGCAAAGACCTTGGCTCAGTTTGAAACTCTGATCGAAGAAAGCAAAAACCTGATTTCTTAGATACGCATAGGTAGGTATTTTATGAATATCCAAAATGAAAATTTCCGCATTTTGATTGTGGATGACACCATAAAAAATATTCAAGTTTTGGGTACGATTTTGCGTGGTGAAAGCTACTTGACCAATGTTGCCCAAGATGGCTTAAAAGCGCTTGAGATTGTGTCTTTGGTGCGGCCAGATCTGATTCTGCTTGATATTATGATGCCTGAATTGGATGGCTTTGAAACATGTAAACGTCTTAAAGACAATCCTGACACACGAGATATTCCGGTTGTTTTTTTAACCGCCAAAACAGAAATTGATGATATGGTACATGGGTTTGAATTGGGTGCGGTTGATTATATTACCAAACCTTTTAACCCCACAGAATTACTTGCACGTGTGCGTACTCACCTCCAGGTTTATCATCTTCAAGAGGAACTCCGACATCAGTTGGGAGAGAACGCGCGTTTGAAGCGCGAGCAAGAAGCGTTTCTTAGGCATGAATTGAAGAATAATTTGACACCCATTCAAGGGTATGCCGAACTTTTGCTTAAAACTGTGGAATTGGAAGAGAAACCTAAAAAATGGATGGCGTCTATTTTTTCGGGCACAGAAAAAATCGTGTCTCTTATTGATGCTTTGAGAAAGCTGCAAGACCTTGAATCGAATACTGTAAAACTGACCAAAACACCTGTTCATGTGCAAGATATGATTCAGAAAATCATTGCTGATTTGGATATTGCTTTTGAACACCAGGTGCCCATCAACTTTGAGCATCCGCCA
>JABIFK010000157.1 GCA_018650745.1 Candidatus Latescibacterota bacterium
AGTTGATGCGGCACACGGGTGGCGCGTTTGGACAGATTTTCTCGCTTTATTCAGATCCCGAGCACAACGTGCAAGCATTGCTCACCCCCCACGTAGGGGGCGATCCTGATTTTGCTTTTGCAGACGCCGAGGGTGTGACACACAAGTTTTGGTGTGTGGTTGATGAAGATACCTTGAAGGGTATTGCTGAGGTGTTGAAAGACAAACCGCTGTTTATTGCCGATGGACACCACCGCTACGAAACCGCCGTGACGTATCGCAATGAGCGTTTGGAAAAAGAGGGCGTGAGTGATCCGACCTCCGTGGCGTATGGTTACCGAATGCAAACCTTGGTGAATATGGATGACTCTGACGGTCTGGCGGTGAACCCGATTAACCGCGTGGTGGTCGATTTGGGCGAGGGAGGCATTGCTGCGTTGGAAACGGGTTTTGCGGAGTATTTCAATGTAGAAGAATTATCATTTGCGTCTTCGTCAGAAGTTATGAAGGCGCTGGAAGCCCGTAAGAGCGGATCGCCAGTTTTGGCAATGTGTGCGGGTGATCTTGCGCGGGTGTTGTTATTAACACTAAAAGACGGCGTAGATTTGAGCGCGTTAGACGTAGAAGGTCATTCTGAAGCGTGGCAAAAGTTAGACACAGCACTGTTGCAGATTACTTTGGGCAAAGTTTTAAACTTGGATACCGAAACGTTGATTAAAGGCGAGAAGGTGCAGTTTGTGAAGGTCGAAGCGGATGTTTTGAAGATTGTAAACGGTGCCAAAGATCGCGTGGGGTTTTTCCTCAATTCGACAGGAATGGATCAGTTGCGTGACGTGGTGCTGAATGACGAGCGAATGCCACCCAAGTCGACATTTTTCTACCCAAAGGTATTTAGTGGGTTGGTGATGCAAGATTTGAATGAATTCTAGTTTACGTGTTGGATAACGCGTTTTTTATATAAATAAGGGCGTGGTTTCCGCGCCCTTATTTATTAAGCAGATGTAAAGCTTTGTGAGTAAGTTAATCAATGAGAATCTTAACACACAATGTCTATTGGTTTCAGGGGGCACCTTCGCGTTGGGGAACAGAACGTGTTGCCGAAGTGCCCGAGGTCTTTGAAGCTTTGTGTGAGTTGTACGAATCTGTCGGTGTGGATATATTGTGTCTACAAGAGGTACACAAGCCTGAACTTGTCGCGTCTTTGGCTCAAAAACTTGGATTGTCCGCCGTGTTTCACGCACCCGGTGGTTTACGACCCAATTATGGGGGCGCGATCTTGTGTCGTAGACCAGCCTCTTTTAAAGATTGTACGCGAGAACCGATAAGTGATCCGCACGAGCGAATACATCTTCGCGCTTCGTCTCCCACATTTGAGTTGGCTTCTGTGCATTTGCCGAGCAATCGCTTTGCAAATTCTGCCGAGGAAGGCGACGTTGCCCGTGTTCGTGAATTGACCCGCGTATTGACCAAAACACCAAAGCCGAATATTGTGGTGGGCGACATGAATTGCAAACCGGATAGTTTACCGTATCAATTTATGATGGACGCTGGGTACGTCGATGCTGCAGTTGTGGCCCAAAGTGACGCCGTTTTGAAACGCAGGGTGGATTATATGTGGTTGGACGTGGAATGGGCCGAAAGATTGATTCGATTTGAGGTATTGGACGAGGGGACGTTTTGTCGAGAAACACAAGGTGTCCCTTGGAAGCTGAGCGACCACCCGCCTTTATTAATGGAGGTCCGATGAGATATCCGATTGTGTTCTGGGACAGTGGCGGCACTATTTTTCTGTCGGGCAACCGTCCGCCTAATTTTGGGGGCTGTCCTACACCAGCTGAAGTGGCTGAAACACGCACGTTTCGAGCCGAGTGCGCGCTTCAAATGTTTGGTTACGAGGTGCCAGGAGATCTGGGTGAGGTGATTGAGCATTTGGATCAGGAGTTGCGTTTGGCCAACGATCTGAGTTACAGTGTTGAGGTGCTGGCCAATGGGGTGTTTGCCCATCTTGGCATTGAGGGGCGAAAAGAAGAAGCACTGTTTTTAGCCGACGCACTCAACGGACCCCGTTACCGGGCTTGGTTGTGGGAAGGTGTTGTTGGTGCACTTGAATCATTGCACGAAGCAGGTGTACTAATGGGCGTGATTGCCGATACCCATTTGACCGGGCGGATGATGCGGCGTGTGCTCACTGGGGTGGGATTGGCCGGTTTCTTTGGCCCAATTATCTGCTCGTGTGATTTGGGCGTTCAAAAACCCAACGGGCGTGTTTTTGAGACTGCTTTGAATGCTTTACCCGGAAACCATTCGACAGACACGCCGGTATTGTACGTTGGGGACAATGTTGTGAAAGATATTGGTGGCGCGACTGCATTCGGGTGGGACGCGGCCTTGCATTTGACTGGCAATACACAAGCGTCAGACAAAGCCGTGTTGACATTCGAAGATTACAACGATTTGGTCAAATTAGTGCTGGAATAATCATAGAGCAGTTTAGGGTAAGCAAAAAAAGCGTGCATTCTCATTGGAGGAATGCACGCTTCTTTTTTGAAGTGAGAAAGTATACACGATTCTTAGTATAATTTGTTTACGTAAGCTTATTCCATTTACCAAGTGTAAGGTGTTGTAAGTTAATTAAATAGAGAGGATTTCTGGCGATGTGCGTAGTTGGTCCTCTTTGTAATTGATAACACGTATTTATCCAAAGTTTGATATGAAATCCAAAGTCTTTTCTATAACGTCTTTTGAAATACCCAAATGACCTTTGTCCTTATACCGAACGAAGTCATACACCGAACCCTTGGCATCCAATGTGTCTACCATATCGAGGGCTTGCTGAATGGGTACTGAGCCGTCATCGTCCGAATGAAAAATAAGAAGGGGGGTGCTGCTTGATGATGCGTGGTTGATTGGCGAGGCTTGCGATCGGGCTCCTTGCCAATCTTGCCCAAGTGGGCACCAACCAGATCCCCAATCTAAGCGTGTTAAATCATATGCTCCCGAGACACTGATGACACCCGTCACATTATTGGAGTTTTTTAGCCAACCGCCGGTTTTGGGGTACAGTTTGTCTCCTGCCGTAGCAGTCAAAGATACCATGTGCCCACCTGCTGATTGTCCGATGAGGAATATCTTTTTTGTGTCGAGTTTGTATTCTTCTGCATGTGCGTGTACCCAGCGAATTGCACACTGCACATCTTGATAACACGCCGGCGCAGGTGAGCAGGTGACCAAGCGGTAATCAATTG
>JABIFK010000799.1 GCA_018650745.1 Candidatus Latescibacterota bacterium
AATGCCACCGTTGATGACAATGCCAGACCAACCGTTGTTTGCGGCAATTTCGGCGACCTGATCGCCTAAGAGGGCACACCATGTGGAATTTTCGCCGTCGATAACGAGCACTTTGCCTTCGCCGGGTGTTTCGAGCATCTGGCGGGCCAAGACATTGTCTTCAAAGACTTTGACCGTGGCAATAGGGCCGCAAAATGCTGTGACGCCGCCATAGTCGTTAAAGAGTGGTTCGGCAATCTGTAAGGCGGGATCGGTTTCAAATGCGTCGCAGAGATCGGTGGTTTTGAAAGACATGATGGGCCTCTTTGGTAAAGGCACCTCCCGGCCCCCTAAAGGGGTGAAAGGCGTTAGAGTCAAAATCTCAACGGCACCCCTCGGTCCCCTAAAGGGGATGAAAGGCTATTGATGGATGAGGTCTTAAACTCTGTATATGATATAGGTTGATTAATATGCATAATAATTGCTTCACACGGATCGAAAGTCAAAGGAAAAAGCCTCAGAGGCGTTTTGCTCTGAGGCTTTGGTATTTGTGTTTCATATTGCGTGGCGTGTATGGATAGGTCTCAACGATATTTTAAGGCGCTTGTTATGTTTATTGGCGCGTTATTTTTCTTCGAGTTTCAATCCCAATTCGAAGGTGCCATCTTGCTGGGGTTCTATCCAGGCGAGCTTTGCTGAGATGCGCAGTTCAAAAGAGACTTGCTTGCCATCACCATCGTGAGAGAAGATGGAGAGTGCATCGCCTTTTACACGAAGGCCGTCTGAACTCATATCGACAATTTCTAAATCGACCAATTCACCATCGGCTGAGACCACTTGCAAGGGCAAGCGCATTTCTAATCGTTCATTTTCTCGGCGTTCATCAACGAGCATGGGGCGCTCCTAAAAAAGGGGAAGAGAGTGTTTAAGACACCACAATATACCGCGATAGAAAGAACGGGGTCAAGTACAAAACTTGACTGTTTTGCTGACTCGGGGTAATTTGCGGAAGATAAAAAAGGACAGATATCTATGATTGGGAGATGATTTATGACATATGGAAAAACATCGGTTGTGGTTTGTGAAGATTATGAGGCGTTGGGTGGGCAATCGGCGGCGGCGGTGGGTGCGTGTTTGCGGAACGTGTTAGAGACACAACCTGAATGTCGTATTGTCTTTTCGGCGGCAGAGAGCCAAGGCAGTTTTATTCACGCGTTGGCAAAAGAAGATGTGGCGTGGGGGCGTGTGGTGTGTTTCAACATTGATGACTTTTGGCACCCTGGTATGCCACTTGAATTTTCGTGTGGGCATCAAACAAGAACAGCGTTTTATGAAAAAGTGTCTGTGAACGCTGCACACCAAGTGGATGTACATGCACCTGATGCACAGGTTGAAGCAGATCGGTTTGAAGCACTGCTTCGCGAAGCACCTTTAGACATTATGTGTTTGGGCATTGGTACTTCAGGGCATATTGCATTGAATGAACCGGGGCAAACATCATTTGAGGATGAACGGTGGGTGCGTGTTGTGGATGTGGATGCGCAGTCTAAAAAGCAACTTATGGATGATCCGAATTTTAAGGATTTGGGATATATTCCCGAAAAAGGGATTACGACAACGATCCCGGCCATATTAACGGCCAAACATTTTTTTGTGATGGTACCGCTTGCCAATAAAAAAGAGATTTTAACCCAAGTGCTTAAAACCTCAACACCAACAGAAGCTTTGCCTGCTACTGTTTTAAGCACTGTTTCTGGCACGCTGTTTGTTGATTTGGAGTCTTGCCCAGATGATTTAAAGAGGCAATGAATCTTTCTCGTCTCTTGTTAGGTTGTGTTTCGAGAATTAAGGCGAGATCTGTTCAATAGGTTTTCGTCGTTCTGTTGGTTACAAAAATGATTACATAAACATATGTTTATGTAAATACAGCCCAACGACTTTTGGTCGTTGGGCTGTATTGTTTTCCTTATTGAGAACGGGATGTTTTACCTCTCTACATTGCGGCGAGTTCGGTGCCTTCGAAGCGTTCTTGCAGGTGGTTGCGAGCCCTGTACAACCACGTTTTAAGGGTTCCCATTGGCACTTGCAATTCGTCGGCAATTTCGGCGTAAGACCGGTCGTGTACGTAGCGCATCCAAACGGCTTCTCGATATTGCTGTGGCAGATCATCAATGCCTAACTTGATCATTGCCCGATATTCTTTGCGATTCAACGCGTCGTCTGGACGTTCGGTTTTGGCGGGTTCCCATTGGTCGCGAAAGCCCAAATGCGGGCTTTCGATGGTGTTTTGCCAAGAACGTCGAGCTTGTTTGGCACGCAAGTGGGTAGTACACACATTGAGTGCAATTTGCATCAACCAGGTTGAAAAGGCAGCTTCTCCTCGGAAGCCGGATAAACCACGATAGGCCCGTAAGAAAGTAATCTCCTCCCCAGGTACAGACGAATGCACCTGAATGCTATTGTGGGCATCCTGGAAGGAACGGGTCAAGGCAACATATACGGAGCAATTGGTATTGAAAGGAATGACCTCTTGCGTGAATGCGTTACCCCGGAAGTTACTCTAGGAGGGTTAGCCCAATGATTCGATTTTGCAGGCTTGGATATGCACGATGGATTCCAATGTTAAAGTGAATGGTGACGGGCGAATTTGTAAACTACAGATGAAAAAAGATAGTGCATGAATTGTGGATCGTCAAGAATGATTTTTAAACTTTGTTCTTTTAGTCTTACATGTTTTGGGATGCACTTTTACAAAAAAGGTAACAAAAAATATAAAATGAAAGCATCTTTGCACGGTAGAAATACAGGTGCTCGTTCTATTAAGACAAGGCCGTGGGAATGTAGGTTTCAAAAAAACTGAAAAAAATAAAAGATAAAACAAATGGCCGCTCATTTTATGAGCGGCCATTTGTTTAGGTATTGGATTGATCACCTATTCTACATTTGGCCCTACGCGAATGGAGTGGGTTTTTATGAGGCATATGATAGGGTCGCCCGGTTGGAGATTGAGCTCTTCAATGGCTTCGTGTGTCACTTCTGCGGCTAAGCGTTTGCCGGTGTCTATGTAGACGAGTTGGCGGCCTTCAGATTCAATGATATCGAGCACCTTTCCTGGAAGAGCGTTGCGAATGCTCAACCCTGTGGGTGGTTTGTGGCTTAATATGATGTCGTTTGCGCGGATACCAATAAAAATTTGTGTTTTGGCTGGTCGATCACATGGTGGAATGCGAAGGGTGTGGGTGTTGTACTTGACATGGGTTTCGTCGATGACTTCAACGGGCAAGACATTTTCAAACCCATGGGCTTCGAGTAGAGGCAGCACGTTGGTTTGGTGAGCAATCTCAAAAAAGTCACCGTGTGCCAAGATCTGGCCATTTTGCAAAACCATGACTTGGCCTGTGAGTTGCAAAATTTCGGCAACAGAGTGACTGACATATAAAATGGGGATGTTGAGGTGGGTACGAATGTTGCGCAAATAAGGAATGATCCGGTCTTTAAGGGTTTGATCGAGCGCAGCTAATGGTTCGTCCATGATCAACAATTGGGGTGATGTGAGAATTGCACGGCCCAATGCCACGCGTTGTTTTTCGCCGCCAGAGAGATTGCGTGGATATCTGTCAATCAGGGGGTGAAGTTCGAGCAAGTCGATAATGGTGGTGGGTTCAAACTTGCGCTGTTCTGGGTCTTTTAGATTATAACCATACACTAGATTTTGATGAACCGTGAGGTGTGGAAAGAGCAGATCGTTTTGAAACACATAACCCATACATCGCTTTTCTGGGGCCAGATTGATATTTTGGGTAGATGAGTAGAGGACGGTGTTATCAAAGATGATTTCCCCTTCATCGGGATGGTCGAGACCGCTGATCAGATTGAGTAAGGTTGTTTTGCCCGATCCTGAAGGGCCAAATATGGCGGTTACGGAATACGGACAGGTCACATTTATTTGGAGCGTGAATGTGGGTAGTTTTTTTTGAATGTTGATTTTAAGCACGTTAAACCTTTGACAAACGTCTGGTGACCCATTCGCTGGCAATTAATGCGCCCAATGAAATGAGTGCAGAAATGATGACCAAGCGCATGGCAGGGTCTTCGCCACTGGGTTGATTTAAGAAGGTATAAATGGCCAAGGGCAACGTGCGGGTTTCGCCGGCAATATTGGCGGCAAAAGTGATGGTTGCACCAAATTCACCCAAACTGCGCGCAAAGGTGAGCAATGCACCGACCCAAATGCCGGGCATGGCCAAACGCATTGTGACCGTGATAAATACGTGTAGGGGGCTTGCACCTAAGGTGCGTGCGGCGTGCTCGAGTTTGGGGTCTATGTTTTCGATGGCCAAACGTATGGCACGCAATAGGAGGGGAAAACCGACCACTGCCGAGGCCAATACGGCAGCGTACCAGGTAAACGCCAACTGAATACCAAACCAATCATTTAATATTTCACCCAGTATGCCACGACGCCCCAATAGAATTAATAAGACATAACCCGTGACGACGGGTGGTAACACCAGTGGCAAGTGTAAAATACTGTCAAACAATATTTTACCGCGAAAATGATGGCGGGCTAAAAACCAACCTAGTGCAATACCAAAGGGTAAGCTGATGGCAACACATAACAGCCCAACTCGCAATGATAATGTTAAGATATCCCATTCTTCTGTGGTTAGCATAATTGTTATAAAAGTGAAAAAGTGAGAAAAAATTAGGAATGGAAGGCTGACGCACACCTGTAATATAACAATTATGATCGTTTGAGAAACAGCCATAAAACCCGAAAATGCCATTTCTTAAATGAGGTGTTGAACAAAATGACCTGTTACAAAACCTGCCACGTGAGGGAAGGTTTTGCCTGGTCATTTTGTTCTTTTAGATATTTTTTAAATTTTTAAATGTTTTAAAAATAGTTACTTATGGGTGGTATGGTGTCTGTTTTGTATTTGGGCATACATGTTGCTTAAATAAATAGCGAGTCAAAACCGTATGCACTATCAAGGAGTTCCAGATGCTTGTTCGCAATCTTATTTTTGATAAAACCCGCATTCCTCTCTTGAATAAGACCTTAAATGTTGCATCGTTACGGCATCGTGCGCTGTCCAACAACGTTTCTAATGCCTCAACGGTGAATTACAAACGTAAAGATGTCAATTTTGCATCCTATTTGCGGTCACAAGTTGTCAAACCACAGATTACCGGAGCACGCACCAACGATCGTCATATGATTGTGGGCAACGCTGCACAACAGGCTCCGCGCATTTATCAACCCGATTCGGGGCCTAATACCACAGGTGTCAATAATGTGGATGTGGATATGGAAATGGCAAATTTGGCGCAAAATCATTTGCTCTACAATGTAGGCGCTCGGATGTTGTCGGGCCAGTTTCAAGGGTTGCGTAAGAGTATTTCTGGGCAGGTTCGCGCATAAACAATTTTGAGTTTGATTCCATTGTTTGGGGTTTGGTATGAATATCAACAGCACAACATCTTCTATTTCAACATTGCGCGGTTTGGGTGGGCAGTTAGACATTACGTCACATACACCTGCGGCTCCCAAGGGTGTGCAACCCTCACAAACGGCTGAGGCTTCGAAACAGGTTGGTACCATTGGTGGCGTGTTAAACGAAGAAGAAAACTTTGCCATTGCCACGTTGTTTCAAAATGCCCGACCCAATACATATACGGGGCAAGGTGCAACACAAAAACAAGCCACGCCTGCTGTGCGTGGTATTCATTTGGATGTGAGCGCATAAACGTGAGATCACAACATTTTTCGATTTATATAGGTTATCGGATGCGATTATTCTTTTTACTGGGTTGTTTTGCTTTTTTAACTGTTTCTGTTCAGGCAGAAAATACATCTAAACCAGAGGTGCATCCCGATGCGTTTGTTAAGCGTAGTTATACTCCTACGTTTGCACAACTCATTTTGGCACGCAGCACAGGGCGGCCCTATATGGCACAGCCAATAGAAGCCCCTCAAGTAATCGAAGCACCTGAAGCACTGCCCGCCTCCATACCTTCTCCTACAAGAAACACGCCTGTTAAGCCGTCTAAAGCGGTTTTGTCCAAACCTGCATTTTCTGGTTCCCCGGGTGTTTCTCAGATGGCATCCAGCATTCTAAAAAATATCGAGCAATATGATGTTTACATTCGGCACTATAGCCGCATTCATAATTTGGACCCCAATTTGGTTCGCGCTGTGATTTATGTCGAATCGGCTGGTGATCCCGACGCGGTTTCTGTTGATGGTGCGATGGGTTTGATGCAATTGATGCCAGCCACTGCAAGT
>JABIFK010000176.1 GCA_018650745.1 Candidatus Latescibacterota bacterium
CGGAGAACCCAAGCGGCAAGGGGAATCGGCCTTTGCAGGTGGTGTATCAGATGGAACGATGGGCGTGGCCGGCTTCGAACTCAAACGCGAAACGCTCAACGGTCGAAAAGCATGGTTCTTCTTCAGCGACATGATCGTTTGCCTCGGAGCAGACATCAACAATACCGCCGAATACGATGTGGTCACCACCGTCAACCAGTGCCGTTTGGCAGGAGCCGTCACATTGGGCAAGGGCAATACTTCCGAAACGCTTCCTGAAGGAGAGACCAATCAAAACGTACACTGGGTGCATCACGATGGCGTCGGGTATCTGTTTCCACAAGAAAGCCTCGTCTCCTTAGCAACAGGCACACGTACCGGAACCTGGACACGCATCAGCGCACAAAGATCTGATCGAACCGTAACAGACAGTGTGTTCAGCCTCGACCTGCCCCACGGAACCACCCCGAAAGCAAAAGAGTACGCCTATGCGATATATCCTCAAAAAGATGCCACCGACATGCCCAACCTGACACAAAACCCATCTTTTGAAGTCGTCGCAAACTCAGCCCAACACCAAGCAGTCTGGAGCAAAAACGATCAGGCATTGGGCATCGTATTCCATCAACCAGGAAAAATCCAAGCAGCGGGCTGGCAAATTGAAACCGGTCGCCCCTGTGTTGCATTGCTTCGCAACGAAAACAATATGTGGACCCTTTCGATTGCAGATCCAACAGCAGGCGATGGCACAGTGAACCTAACTGTGCAACAAAACGATGAAACCCCACGCCAAATCATTGTGACACTGCCTACGGGGCTGAAAGCGGGATCATCGGTACACACAGAACTCTGAGTTCCAAATCAATATCCAATAGGAAATGCCACCCCATGAAAAACAAACCCAATATCGTTCTGTTTGTACCAGACTCCTACCGTGGTGACGTGCTCGGTCACCAAGGCAACACAGCCGCCGTCACACCAAATGTGGACGCACTGGTCGCGTCAGATGCCGTATCCTATAGCAACGCCTTCGCACAAAACCCGGTCTGCACACCCAGTCGGTGTTCCTTTATGACCGGTTGGTACACACATGTTCATGGCCACCGTTCAATGCGCAATATGCTCAAAAAACACGAACCCAATCTCCTGTCCGTTCTAAAACAAGAGGGCTATGACATTTGGTGGGGTGGCAAAAATGATCTCGTAAGCGTTGAACAGCCAGAAGACTATTTGAAATACTGCGACACAAAATTCCAGCCCAAAGGCAAATACACCGAACACATGCCTTACAAACAACCCGCCTCCTTAAGTGCAGACGACCCACGACACGGTGCATTCTATCGTGGCGTCCTTTCCAAAGAAGGTGACGGTCCGCAACATTGGGATTCCGACACCGCTTGTGTTCTGGGCGCGGTTGACATGATCAAAAACCAATCCCAAGATCAACCCTTTGTCTGTTACCTACCGCTGGGCAAACCGCACCCCGCCTATTACGCCGAAGAAGACTTCTACAACGCCATCGACCCAAACAAACTTCCGCCACGTATTCCAACACCTCCCCAAGATGCCAACCTCCCTAAAATCCTCGACGCCCTACGTGAAGGCTTCCGAAGTGACGACATTACTGAAGAGATGTGGCGCGATGTCAAACGCATCTATTATGCCATGTGCGCCAAAATAGACGACCTCTTTGGCCAAGTCGTCGAAGCCCTCATTGAGCAAGGTCTCTACGACAACACGTGGATCTTTTTCTTTTCGGATCACGGCGACTTTACTGGCGATTATTCCCTACCAGAAAAAACGCACAGCACCCTACAAGACTGCCTGCTCAATGTGCCCTTCGTCATCAAACCACCTGCGGATGTGCCCGTGCAAAGCGGAAACCGCCAACACCTCACCGAACTCTTAGACATCACGGCCACCCTCTACGATCTGTTAGACATAGACCCAGGTTACGCACACCAAGGCACCTCCTTGCGAAATTCTCTCGCAGGAGATGAAACACCGATTCACCATGCCACCTTTGCAGAGGTTGGTGCCAGAAAGGGCGAAGACGCATTTGTCAACACAGATGTAGATAAGATGCCGCCCGACAGCTTCTACGCACGCCAAAGCCAAGCAGCTATTCCGTCTCACAAAGAAGGTTCCCACGCCGTTATGTGCCGCACCCAAGATCACA
>JABIFK010000800.1 GCA_018650745.1 Candidatus Latescibacterota bacterium
GTTTTAATCCTGACACCACAAGACAGCAAAGCCAACTCACCCCCGCCATAACCAAAGATCATCGCAGCCTGTTCATCCACACCCGTCTCACCCAGATGTGCTTGGCTTGAAATCGTTGTGGGTTGTCCGCCAAATACCATTGATGCATATGAAATCGGATAAATGCCCACATCCAACAAACCACCACCGCCCAAATTCATATTAAACAAACGACCTTCGGGATTAATACCAGTACGAAACCCAAAATCGGCATACATCATCCGCACATCCCCAATCACCCCATCAGCCAACCACTTGCGCACCTGCACGGTAATAGGCAAAAATCGCGTCCACATTGCCTCCATCAAAAACACATTCTTTGCCCGAGCAACATCCACCATCTCTTGTGCATCTTTTTGATGAACCGCAAATGGCTTCTCACACAAAACAGCCTTGCCCGCTTCCATGCACAAAATGCTGTTCTCTTTGTGAAAGGGGTGCGGTGTAGACACATAAATGGCATCCACATTGTCGTCATTGACCAAAGCCTCATAAGACGCATGGCGTGTGGGCACATCAAACTGATCGGCAAATTGATCAGCATTTTCCTGTGTCCGCGATCCAACCGCAACCAACTCAGATCCTTCAGCCGCTTGTAAGCCTGTAGCAAATTTCTTAGCAATATTGCCGCATCCCAAAATACCCCAACGAAACGTATCGCTCATCTCTTTCACTCCTAACCGTTATTATTTAAAACCCGTGGCAAAATATCTTCAAGCTGTCCCAATGGCACTTCCATCCCCCGAATGGCCTGCACCCAAAAATCAGGTTTTTCCAAATCTTGGCCAATACTTTGTTTCACCACATTCTCGCACGTATCGCTTCCCGTCAGTCTTAAAAAATCTTCATAACGCGGCAAGAAGTCGGGGCCTTCTTTTTGAAACAACGCAAACAATCCACGACTCAACAAAAAACCAAACGTATAGGGATAATTGTAAAACGTCACACCTGTAATATAGAAATGGAGCTTAGAAGCCCAAAAATAAGGATCTTCACTACCCTCCTCCAATACATCACCAAAAATATGACGCTGTGTCTCGACCATCAAATCTTTAATTTCAGACACGCTCAGCTCACCTTTTTGGCGGGCCTGGTAAAATGCTTTTTCAAATTCAAACCGTGCGGGAATGTCCATCAAATAAGCAGCACCATGGCCAACTTCCATATCCAAGGTCAATGCCTTTTGTTTGTCAGAGACTTCGGGATTCTCCATAATCCCTTCCATCAAAATCATCTCTCCAAATGTCGAAGCCGACTCAGCCAAAGTCATCGGATAACGCGACGCAAAAGATCGTTTTTCGCGTAAGATATAACTGTGAAATGCATGACCGGCTTCATGCGCCAATGTAATAACATCACCAATCGTATTGTTATACGTCATAAAGATACGCGACTGTTTGATGCGCTTAGATCCTGTACAAAAGGCACCGGGGCGTTTACCCGCACGCGGTGCCCACTCAACCCAATTGTCGTCATACATTTGCTGAACAAAATCACCCAATTTGGGATATGAGCGCGAAAAAGAATCATGCACCAAATCTTTACCTGCCTGCCAGCCCAGCGGTTCATCATCGGCCAATGGCAAGGGGGCATTCAAATCATACCACGCAACAGTGTCACGCCCCATCACGTCGGCTTTTAAACGTAAAATGCGACGCCCCAACTCAATTTCAGAGTGGATCGCCTCAAGCATCGCGCCCAACGTCTTCTGTGTAATCGCAGCTTGAAAACACGCCACATCCAAAAAGTGATCCACACCTCGATATCCATTCAAAGTCAATCGCGTACCCGCTATCGCATTCAATGCCGAAGCCGTCACATCGGCAACACCTGCCCACGCCTCATTCCCACTTTCAAATGCCGTCTGGCGGACGGCTCGATCAGATTTTTCCATGAGCGACCGACGTTGCGACATGGGCAACTTTTCGGTCTTGCCATCGGGATGCACCATATCAAACTCGAGTTTCCCCGAGAGCGTATCATAAAGCCGCCCCCACGCATGAATGCCATCCACACCCAAATCGGCAGCCAATCCTTCACGCAACGCATCCATCGTAAACTGCGCATCACGCCGCATACGTCCCAAAGCATAAGCCGCATCGCCCAAAGCCGCTCGTCCAACAAACTGACCAAACACATCATCCGTCGCATCTTTTAGTGCCCGCAACAACTCCACAGAAAGCTTAGATACTTCCGCGCCCAAACGCGACAAGTCGGCTTCTAATTTGCTATACTCTTCATTATTGGCATCAACCGACGTCAAACACCCCACATAAGAACCAATATGCCCCACACGCGTCATCAAATCTTCATACCGCACAAACACATCTTCCCAATCCGTTTGGTTATCAACATCCAACACAGAAAGCCCCGTTGCTTTCTGCAACAAGTCAGCCAAATCAGATTCAATGGTGGCCTTAAAAGCCACCATCTCTGGCCCATTAAATTCAGGAAAGTAATCTGTCAAATCCCAATTCATATCCGCCATACCAATCCCCTATCCATAACCTATTGTTCACAATAAAAAGGCTGACTCCAAGCACGCCGTGCACCACAATGTACTTCAATACGAAAATACGTCAAATCGGGAATGGCCGTCCACTCAAGGTGAGATCCATCCACTTGATATAGAACCCGTCCTTCGGGTCCAACAACCCGCATCTCGTGCGCATATTTATCACCTGTTACCCTTAATGTTTCACCATCAAATACAATCTGTTCAAATGCCGGATATGTACTCGCAAAAAATGCACCCGCTTTCATTTGACTCACCAACAATTGCCACGTCACCTCAGTCTCACCTTCATCTACTTGCACACTCACCCACCCATGACCGGGTGTTGTATACTGGCAATGAAAATCATCTGTCGCAATCGCCCACATCCGTTTACCCTGCGTCAAAACGTCATCCCACAGTCCCACATTCGCAGCCTCATCACACCCACGACCTTCGCGCAAACCATTAAATATTTCTACCGCATGCGCAATGCCTGCCGTTGCATTCACGTTCTTTGCCCCATGCTCATATTGTTGTGGATGACATGCCGCCACAAACCCA
>JABIFK010000802.1 GCA_018650745.1 Candidatus Latescibacterota bacterium
CATCGTCTATATTTTCAAGGGTCATCGCCGCAATCGATGCGTAATCATCTTGCGTGCTTCGCCAGATCAATTTATAATCACTCGATCGATAAAAAACAATATCTCCCAACTCTGTATAAGCAACGATTTCGACCTCATCGTCAACATTGACATCGGCAATAAAAATCTCTGCTATGGCCGAACGCAGTGTTGGGCTTGTCCATTCGTCTTGGAAACGATCCTTTTCAAAACGAACCACATGTATTTGGCCCTGCTTGTCTCCATAAACAATGCGTTTGTCTTTTCCATCTTCTGAAGCAATGACTTTTACGGCGCGCAGGTCTGTTACAAAACCTCCAAAATCTATGCCCTCAACATCTTGCCATAAATACCACGACAAATCACCCGCTTGTGCTTGCCCAAAAGACAAGCTTGCCCATACCAAAAAAACCAATTTCCGCATACGCAAAAACCCTCAGGTTAAACCATCATTAAAACACACTAAACTTGAAATACCGCGTCGGATCTCGCTTTACATCTTCTATAAGACTGTCAACAGTCGTTAATGTGCGGTCCAAGTGTTGATACATGCTGTCTTCTTGTATAAGCTTGCCCACAGTACCTTGACCCGACCGCATCTGTCCCGTGATTTGGTTTAGGTTATCAAACATCTCTTTCATCGACTGAGATGTTTCCTCCATATTTTGCGCCAAAACCCCCATCCGACCGGTGGCATCTTTCAAATTCTTGACACTGGTTCGCAAGTCTGCACGGTTCTCCCGCAACAACCCACTTGCATCACCTGATGCCAGCGCCAAACTGTCTAACAACACCTTCAGATTTTTTTGATTGTGAGCTAAAGTTGTGTTCAAAATTTGAGTCGCCGTGTCAAACCGGGCAATGGTATTGCTAATATGCACCAAGTTTTGGTCCGAGGCCACTTGATTCACTGTCTGGTTGACCTTAGATAGCAACTTGCCCCCCTCGGCCATCGTCTCTTCCATTCCGCCGGCCATCTCTCCATCTATCAGTGCATTGTCTGCAAGCGTCTTAGACGCGTTACCCACGTAGATCTCCACCATTTGTCCGCCCAAAAGCCCATCAGATTTCACAATAATTCTGGAATCCACAGGGAGGGCATCAAACTTCGCAAAACCAAGGGTCACAATGGGCTGGCCCTCATCCAAATAGATCCCCAACACCTTCCCTACCCAAACCCCACGGAATGTGACAGGATTGCCAACTTGCAAACCAGGGACACTTTCAAATTGCACTCGGACACGATAACCGCCAGCAGCGCCCGCGTACCGCTCAGATAACCACATCGCGCCAACAACAACGATCACTGCGGCAAAAAAAACAACCGCACCTAAAATGATTTCTTGTTCCCGCTTGCGCATAACACCTCACCCCAGTCGACCATCGACAAACAGTTGAAAAACCTCATTCTGGCTGGATTCAATATCATCCAACCGTCCTTGTACAACAGCCTTACCGTTGAACAAAAGTGCCACCTTGTCAGATACCCGCCGCGTCAACGGCATATCATGAGTAACCACCACAGAAGTGATGTCTAACTCATTTTGCAACTTTAAAATGTAATCTCCAACCACATTTGATGTATTGGGGTCTAAACCGGTGGTGGGTTCGTCATACAAAATAAAATCCGGTGACATCGCAATTGCCCGCGCGAGAGCGGCTCTTTTGCGCATCCCTCCAGACAACTCCACCGGCATCCTTTCTTCTGTACCCGCCAATTTAACGGCATCCAAACACACGTGAACCCGCTCTGCAATCTCAGCTTCTGGCATCTTGGTGTGCATGCGCAAACCAAATGCAACATTTTCCTTCACCGTCATAGAATCAAACAGCGCAGAAGATTGAAACAAAACACCAATACGCTTGCGCAAGGTAATCAGGTCCCTTTGGCGAACGTTGCTCATATCATGACCGACAACCTCAACACGCCCAGAATCTGCTTGTTCTATCCCAATCACATGCTTAAGCGTGACACTCTTACCACACCCACTTGGCCCCAATATGGTTGTGATTTGCCCCGAAGGGATTTCCAAATCGAGTCCCTGGAGCACGGCCTGTGTGCCAAATGATTTGTAGACATTTTCGAATGATATTGCAGTTTTTGGATGTTCCATAGTCAATATAACAAGGCCAGTGTAAGAAAATAGTCTAAAATGAGGATCAATGCGGAAGAAACCACAACCGCAGATGTCGCGGACTGCCCCACACCTTGAGCGCCACCTTGGGTTTGCAACCCCATATATGCCCCAACAAATGTCAAAACGCCACCATAAACTGTAGATTTAATTAACCCAACAAAAATATCATAGACCATAAAATCGAGCTTCATACCTTTGATAAAATCTGTCACCGTGATATCCATTTTGATCACAGACATTCCAAACCCAGTCATAATTGAAACAAAGGAAGAGAAAATCACCAAAACGGGGATCTTCGTCAATCCTGCCAAAATCCGTGGCAGCATCAAATATCCAACAGGGTCAACCGCCATAGAAGTAAGCGCGTCCACTTGCTCTGAAACTTTCATTGTTCCCAGCTCTGATGCAATACCCGCTCCCACCCGCCCTGCCAATACCAAACCAATAAGAATAGGAGAAAGTACCAAGACCACAGACCTTACAACAATGCTACCCACCATATAATCAGGTACATAGGATTCCATTTGATACGCCATTTGAATGGCCACTGCCATCCCACTAAAGGCAGAAATCAAACAGACCAAGGGCAATGAACCCACGCCCACTGCATAGCATTGCAATAGAACTTGGTGCCGGTATAAATACAAATGCCTAATCTCGTGTACACATTGCACAAGGTACCGAAACATATCGAATACCATGATAAAAAAAACAGCGAGATTAGCCCCTATTGAGGCAAAAAGGCGTGTCATGAACGCTCAAACCCATGAAAATTGCATGCAGATAAAAAGGAAGGAAACAACGTGGGGAGAAACCGGCTGGACAATAAAAAAATCTGTGCTCTAAGATCCTGTTGAAGAATCAGCATATTTGCCGTTGGCAAGTTCTGCATTCAACTCGCCCCCTATGAGCAGGAAAAGAGCCGTGAGATAAATCCAGAGTAACAAAACAATAAATCCCTGCAACAGTCCAGTCATCATATTGTAATAGCTAAAGTTACCTACATACGCACCAAAAGCTTCAGACAAAAAATACCACAAAATGGTAAAAAGTGCAGCCCCAGGCAATACCTCAAAGATCCGGGGGCGACAATTGGGTGCAGATCGGTACAACATACCCGCCATTGCTGCAGCACACATAAAACCCGCGGGCCATTTTAGTGTGCCCATGATATTGGGAAGCAAATGCCCCATAGGCAACAATCGGTGCATCTGATCTTCGATCCAAGAACCCATAATAAGCAAATTGAAGGCAAGAATCATTGCCAAACCAGCACCAATCATTAACTGCAATGACAGCAAACGCAAACGGAGAAAAGAGCGGGTTTCTTTTACCCCGTAGGCTTTGTTAAGTGCTTTTATGGTTGCTGAAACAGCGCTCGACCCCACCCAAATTGCACCTAACAGGCCAAACGTGAGGACGCTATGTGACCCGGTACTCGATGCCACCAAAGTACGGATATTGTCCTCAATCATTTGGCGAAACACAGCGTGTAAAAATATACCCAACAAATCCAAAGAATTGGATACAAAATCGGCTGGAACGCCAATATAAACGATCAACGTTGACGTGAACAATGCGGCGGGAAAAATTGCAAACAGAAAGTCAAAGGCCATCTCACCCGAGATTTCGGTACACCCATGGTTAATAACCCGGCCGAACACCTGCTTGACAATTAACCACGGCGAACGACGGGTCCCAGGGACAACATCGGCAACAGGCTGTTTAGACCGTGCTGTCTTCCCTTGCTGTCGGGACACCACAGGCCCCATAAAAACCTCCACACACACGAAACGACAAGAGACAAAATGACGCAAGTCTTGAAAATAAAATAATTAATGCATTTTGCTATCGATAAATCTAAGGCTTTCATGTAAACGAATCAACTCTTTTCCCATCATGTTTGACACAAAAAAAAGCGTGGATTCGACTGTTCATCGAACCCACGCTTTTTTTATTTGGTGCTTATACCAAATCTTCGATCTTTCCACCCGGAACACGATGCCGCAAATATCGACGCAATTTATACAGAGCCCTGTTTCTGATCTGTCGAACGCGCTCACGCGTTACACCGAGCGTGTTGCCTATTTCGCCCAGGTTAGAACGGTCTTGGCCATCAAGGCCAAAATAAGATCGAATGACTTTGGCTTCTCGATCGTCTAGCGAAGCGCCCAAAGATTGCGTGACCAAATCGGCCTGGTCTCGGATTTCAGCCCACTCTTCAGGATTTGTTTCATCAGATTCTAAACGGTGAATAAGGGTCTGTTCACCCGTAGAATCGAGGGGCGTTTCCAATGAAAGGTCAGGACGAACACAACGCAGAGCGCGTTCCGCGCGCTTTCTGCTGATCTTCATATCAGTGGCCACTTCATCCAACGTGGGTACACGACCCAATTCTTGTGTCATTTGCCCCCACCGTCTTGCCATGCGATCCATGTCTTCCTGCCGATTGGCAGGCATAATCACGGTTGAAGTTCGCTTTAAGGCATTAAGAATGCCTTGACGAATCCACCATACCGCATAGCTGATAAATTTGAAACCTCGATTTTCGTCAAACCTTTTTAAGGCTTCTAACAAACCCACATTGCCTTCGGCAATCAAATCGGCTAAGGGCACCCCTCTGCCTTGATATTCCAATGCGACGCTGACCACAAACCTTAAATTCGAAGTGATGATGCGATCTATTGCCTCTTGATTTCCCGCTCGGGCTTTCTGTAGAGTCGCTTCTTCTTCTTCCCGTGTCATGGGAGGATATTTCCGAAGCTCCTTCAGATAGTGCTGCACGGACGGATCTCGAGACGACCGCAAATCCTTACTTACGGTATATTCCATACGTGTCTCTCCTGACTCCTTTGTTGCAACCATGGGGATTCCTCCCTCCCGATAAACCCCAGTAACAAGACAAACTGCAATAAATGTCCCCACTTTGGAAACATCTACTCTATTTTTGCAACCCACAAATATTGAACGCTTTGAACGCAAACTGGTTTCACCAGCCATTTTGACCAGAAAACTGCTCCTAAAGCGGAAAATATGGCAGTTTTTTGACCTGACGGATTGTCACATTCGCACTTCCACAACAACCAAAAACCCCTTAGTTATTGTTATAAAAAGACTTGCCTGCAAAAATACAATTCTTAAACTTAAGACGATTGTACTTTCGTTATGACACCTGCATAAACTATGCCGCACGGGTTCGGTTTCTTATTCTATCGGCATGCAATGAATGCTTCTTGTGCAACAGTGTATCTCTTAGATGCCACTACGCCTTGAAAAGGTTTCAAGCGCGCAAAAATAACCCGAAAGGTATACGAGACCTCGCGCATGCTTTAGACGTTGACCAAACTCAAGCGCATTCAACTGGGCACAAAAAAAGCCATGGCACGTTCGTGCCATGGCTTAAAACATATAATGGTGGGACATACAGGATTCGAACCTGTGACCTCGAGCTCCGGAGGCTCGCGCTCTATCCAGCTGAGCTAATGACCCAATTACTTACTTATTTCTTTTTGTGTCTGTCTCTTCTACGACGCTTTTTGCGTTTGTGCGTGGCAATTTTTGCACGCTTACGCTTCTTTCCACTTGGCAAAGTACACCTCCTCTTAAAAATTAATCGTCGCTTAGGGCCGTGCCCAAAACGACTTGACCATCTTCAACCGAAGCCCGCAATTCCCGTGAGGGTTTGAATACGGGAACGGGACGAGAAGGAATTTTTACCACCTCGCCGGTCTTAGGATTGCGCCCTGTTCGGGGTGCACGATCAACTACTTTAAATGTTCCAAACCCACGAATTTCTATATGCTCACCACGTTGCATCGCATGCGTTACCGAAGCGATTAACCCCTCAACAACTGCACTCGTATCGGTTTTGGTTAGCCCTGTGGCTTCGGCAATTTGATTGACTATATCGGCTTTGGTCACCGCATCCCCTTTCGCCGCACTGGGTGCCCAG
>JABIFK010000803.1 GCA_018650745.1 Candidatus Latescibacterota bacterium
CAGTCGCCCATAGTCATACAAGCCATCAGACAACAACTCAGTATCTTTTGCGTGAACATGTTTTACACGATCACCAAACTCCATTAACAGCCGTTGGTAATCTACGCCAATACGAGCAAAGTGAGACGGGTCATAGCAAATACCAAAATTGGGTGAGGGCACAGCCTCAAATACTGCGCGTAAAGTTTCGGGCGTGCATCCCAAATTGGGATATCCTGGAGCAGGCCCAGGATAAGGCTCTATGGCCAAGTGTACACCTTCTTTTTCGGCTTCCTTGAGGATACCAGGATACACTTTCTTCAATACTTCAAATGACTCAGCCCGGGTTTGTAAACGGTCGTCTGGATTTAAACAGAGAAACACCACGCCAGCACCGTATTTGGCAGTGGCCCGAATGCGTTTTTTCATAATTGAAACCGCAGAACGTCGAACCGTTCCATTTTTGCTCAACATCCCACCACCGGCTCCCCAATCCACGGTGCCAATTCCAATTCCTGCCTCATCACAAAGCTTTCGGGTTTGACGATCGACATCGGGCAAGTCTATTGACCCCAAACCATGATCGGCCGCCCATTGAATAGTGCCTTCCAAGCCCATGTCCCGCCCCATTGGCGGAATTCGCATCCCTACATGCATAACCCATCCTCCTGAAAAAAATCACACAGAAAATCCGTGCAAAAATGAATCACACGTTCATATCAGAGACAATCACGTGTAGCTAAAAAATCTTGAGGTGTACCTTTACGAATTGTGTTATTATGGCACATAAGAAAACGCAGTACTCTTTTAAGTCAAGATAATTTACGGGCCCGCTTAAGTGTTAGGAAAAACATGCACATGCTTTTAAACAACAAAACCTGCACATACTATGACACCATTATGAATCAATTGGACCCCAAAGGTCCTCCCCAAGCTCAGCTGGTTTACGGCGATGCGCCCAGTGTACCTGCCAAAATTGCTATTCTCGACGCTTCATTTAATCCAATGACTCTGGCACATGAATCTCTCATTTTCACTGCAAAAACCACCTATCATTTGAATGAAATACTGCTTGTATTATCAAGCACAAATGTTGACAAAGGTCTTATGGGTGCCACTTTAGGTCAGCGATTAACGATGCTTATTCACTATGCTCAAAAGCAACCAAATACAACCGTGGCCATTTGTTCTCATGCCAAGTTCACCGACAAGGTCAAAGCCCTCATGCCCTGTTATCGGCCACAAACGCAGTTTTTTTTTATCGTCGGTTACGATACACTTGTTCGTCTTTTTGATCCTAAGTATTATTTAGATATGTCATATGAATTGCGATTGCTTTTTGAAACCTGCCACTTCATTGCTGCCAACAGAGGCACAAATGATGCCCAAACCCTCAAAGCGTTTTTACACAAAGAAGAGGTCATACCTTTCGCAGACAAAATTCACGCCATATCATTGCCAGATTCTGTGGCCAATATATCTTCCACTCAGGTGAGAGAACGTATCAGACAACACAAAACAACTGAATCGTTCGTGCCCAAAGCAATTTTAGAAGCCATTGACGACCTACAGCTCTATCAGGACCCAACGCAACCCACTAAAGGCACAGAAATTGCTTAAAATTATAGCAGATTTCTTCCATGTAGTTTCAAAGGATGACTCTGATGAAAGACAACTATCCCCCAGTGCTCAAATTGCTTGGCCAACGCAACCCAACGGACTCAGATACCATGCTCTGGATTGCAGTTGTGCTTTTGCTCTTGCCCATACTTTTGTTGCTGGGCAATTATTTGCGACTCTATTTGCAGCGGCGTTATAATCGAGTTAGAAGTTATGACCAACTGGAAAAGATAGCGGGCGAAAAAGGCTTGTCTTATCCAGAGCAAACCACAGTCGAAATGATAACAGACACAACACAGCTGAAAAACCCAGTCCAACTCTTGTCTTCGGTAGAAGCATTTGATCGTGCGATTTCTACGTATATGAAAAAAGTAGAAACATTGCCTTGGCTGGAAATGGAAGACCAAGTTGAGCGCATCTTAAATATAAGACACAAAGTAGGTTTTAGATACCTCTCGCCCGAACGCCCTCCGGTATCAACCCGAGAACTAAAGGTTAGGCAAAAAATATATTCGTTGGCAGCCTCTTCCAAGGGTATAAGACTGATATATGCAGACATATTCGACATCAATGACCTCGCGATATTTACGCGCGCATTTCGTACCTCAAAAAAAGCTATTAAATTAGGCAAAAAGAACAATATTTGGGGTTTCTTTTGGTCTGAAGGTGGTGGTGAATACCGCTTTAAAACCAACCTGCTCAAAGAGGTGCACCGCCCCGCACACTATCTCTTGCTCAAACACGGAGATCAATTGCACCATAATGCCAACCGAGAAGTATTTGTATGTGATCAAAACATCCAAATTGTTGCCGAATGGATTTCGGCCCTCAGTCATAGCAACACCCTATCCCCCAATGCCTTTGACCGCATCGAGACCCCAGAGACAATAGCCCTCTCCCTTACCCATATCAGTGGCAGTGGTTTTGGTCTTTCATTTGATGGCCGCATCGAAGTTGATGATTTGATTCGCATAAAGGGAGCCGACAATTTGCCTACATTTTTACAAGACATAATAGGGCGCGTGGTCAAAATTACGGAAGACGCAACGGAATGTCGTTTCTTAAACATGGATGCAGAACCGCACCATCAATTGTTGACTCACATCGCCTCGAACATGACGATTGACCAATTTCAAAAACGACTCAAGGTCAGGCGCACACCTCAAAAGCGTCGTTAATTGATACAAAAAAGACGTCGATTCTTCGAATCGACGTCTTTTTTAATGACAAGCAACTGTGACAGATGTGTCACAGTTCTTCTCTCAAGATTCCCACCAACATCTCCAATGCCGACAGATATCCTCGCCATCTAAATCCCGCCACAATACCCACAGCAATTTCGGAAAACATAGAATGTCGTCGCCACTCTTCACGGGCATGGATATTGGACAAATGAATTTCAACCAATGGTAAATGACTGTCTTCTATTGCATCACGCAGGGACACACTTGAAGTTGTTAAACCCGCCGGGTTCATAATAATGCCATCGATTGTATCGCGTATTTCCTGCACTTTATCAACCAGCGCACCCTCGTGATTTGATTGAAAAAAATCAAGTTCACAATCCAAAACAGTAGCTTTTTTGGCCATCCGATCGTGAATTTCATCCATTGTAACGGTGCCGTAGTGTTCTGTCTTACGCCGGCCAAGCATATTGATATTTGGGCCTTGCAATACAAGTATTTTCATGGTAAAACTCCAGAAAGAAAAACAAATCAACGCATCCCATTCTTCAACTCAGAAATCGTGCTAGGGTTTTCGTCTATTCGTCTGTTCCTGCGGTCAAAAGTTTGGGTTGGTTACACAACATGCTCAGTATCTGACTCAGTTGTGTCTTCATTTCATTGCGCGGCACAATCATATCGACAAAACCATGTTCGAGCACCTTTTCTGCGCGTTGAGCTTGTCGCAAGGCCTCCATTTCTTCGGCCCCCACAGAACTTCCCGTGATGCGCTCGCCCGTAAAGCCGATCAATGCATTGGGCTCAGCAATCTGAATATCTCCCACCGAAGCATAGCTGGCCGAAACGCCAGCAGTTGTAGGATCGATTAGGACCGCAACATAAAGCAGCCCGGCATCAGAAAATTGTGACAACTTGGTATTAACCTTTGCCATTTGCATCAGCGACAAAACACTTTCTTGCATGCGGGCACCACCTGACCGACATACCAAAATAAGCGGTAATTTATCAACAATACACCGATCTATCAGCCGACAGATTCGCTCCCCTTCGGCAGACCCCAAAGATCCACCAATAAATGCCATTTCGTGTATGCCAACTCCAACAGCCATTCGATCAATGCGCCCCACACCCGTTACGACCGCCGCACCCAAATTGGTTCGTTTGCGGTATTCTTTAAGTCGATCTTTATAAGGCACGCGGTCTACAAAACCCAAAACGTCCACGCCAACCACTTCCGAGGCCACCTCTTCAAAAGAGCCTTCATCTAGAATATAATTGAGATAATCGTGA
>JABIFK010000498.1 GCA_018650745.1 Candidatus Latescibacterota bacterium
ATGGGCACCAACCGATCTGGTCCAACTGGATATAATACATCAACCTCATTTCCCGTGCTGTCGCGATAAAAACACAAATTGGGATCTTTACCTTGATTCAGGCGGTGTTTCAAAATCTCGAGCACAATGGCATTCTCAAAAAAATTGCCGCGCAAGGGATAGGTTTGAAGCTGTTTTTCATCTTCTATACCGCACAAATATGTCGCCAAACCCACATCATAAAAATACAACTTAGGCGACTTAATCAAACGTTTTGATGTTGTGGTATGATAAGGCGGTAACAAAAACACAATAAAGCTGGCCTCCAAAATGGTAAGCCATTCACGGGCAGTGGTATGTGCAACACCCACATCATTTGCCAAACTATCCACATTCAACAATTGCCCAACGCGCCCAGCACACAACCGAACAAAACGATCAAACAATGATAAATCTTTTACGCGAAGCAATTGCCTCAAATCTCGTTCAATATATGTTGCATAATAATCACTCAACGCCTGGGTAGGTGGCAAGTCATGGTCATAGATACGCGGATAAAAACCCTTATATAAAAACGTGTCCACAGATTCTAGTGGAAAGTGTTCTTCCAATTCTACCAACGCAAATGGAAGCAACTTCAACAACGCTGTTCGCCCGGACAAGGACTGAGAAATGCCCTGCATCAGCTCAAATTGATGACTACCGGTAAGCACAAACAATCCCGTACGACCATCTTCATCAACTTGCACCTGCAAATAAGACAACAACTCTGGGACCCGTTGCACCTCGTCCAAAACAGCCCCATCGGGAAACTGCGCCAAAAACCCCAATGGATCGTCCTGGGCAAACAAGCGCACATCAGGCCGTTCAAGATTGGCATAAGGCTTGTCAGCAAAAATATCTTTGACCAATGTTGTTTTACCAGATTGCCGTGGCCCCGTTACTGTCACAATGGGATACTTTTGAAAAATCTCTCTGGCATAACTATGTAAACGACGCTTTATCAGCATTTCATTCCTTTTTTTGTAAATTCAGGATTGAATCCTGGTTTTACAAAAAAATAAACCAAATATGCCACAGAGTCAACCAACAAGAGACATATTGGTTTCTTTTAGGGTGTCAAAATCCGTTATCCTATCAAACTAACCGTATCGCTTTGCCACTAATTCGATCTGGCATCTTTTGTGAGTCGCCTGGTAACCCAACCTTTCTGACAACTTTGATCCATATAAGCGGAAAATGTACCGAGAACAATAGGCTGGCAATGGATCATATAAAGTGCTTCACTGTGATTAGGATGATCCGTATCTAAATAAACTTCCCCCCCTCCTTCAACAGTACCACATGCGTGGGTTTGGTCCAGCGAACACAACATGAGACAAACAATCCCTAAGAATCTCAAAAAATGTGTCTCGTTTTGCTGCTTATAGATATTCATTCCAAACCTCATCGCCTTTGTTATCCCAAATCTTGGCAAATGCCGCTTCGGATGCTTTTATGAAATCTACTCGAATTTCGCCATCAACTTTGTCAGGAATCACAACAAGGACAGATGCGTTATCAGGTAGATCAACATCTTCTGACAATTCAATTGTACGATAGCCCTTATAGGTTGCTGTAATCGTTTGCATCTCAATCCTCCTTGTAAAACTCCCATTAAGGTACTTCGATATAACCAATTCCTAACCAAGCAACAATATCAAGCAATCTGTGGAATCACCACTTCTCCTCCGCGCGCCACAGGCATGCCCGCAAACGCACACTTATTACCCCAACAATCCACCGCATTTTTGGTCTTGTACTCATTAATAATCTTATGCCGAGACTGCTTGCTGTTGTTGTGCCCTGCCGTATGCACCACCAAAACATGAATGAACAGTACATCTCCAGGTTGTGCTTTCACCACCTCCACCAACTCAGGGTCCACCAATTCATCCGCTATGGTATGCCCCTTCACCGTCTCCCACTCACCCTTCAGATGGCTCCCCTTCACCGCTGAGGTCGCTCCCAAATCCGCATCCGTCTCATCTAAATATGTGATCGCTGCCGCCAACTCAGGTACCGAATGTTTTTCATAAGGCCAATCTTGATGCCAACTTTGATCATTAAAAAATCCAGGAGGATTGTTGCGCACTTTGCCATTGTGAAAATCAATATCAGGACCAAACAGATCAATAAACACATTCACAATACGTGGATCGGTCACATGATTAAACCAATAATCATTGGCTAAGGGCTGATCCATCATTCCCACCACATTATTTGGATTGTATGGATCAATGCCATATTCAGAATGTTCCTCCATATACGAATAGCTCATCACCTTGGGTCGCCCCTCGGTGTTCGTGATCAATTCTTGGAACTGCGCCCGCATCTCCACCATTTCATCATCCGAAAACATCTTCGGCATGACCAGAAATCCATTGTCATCAAAAAACTGTTTTTGTTCTGGGGTCAGAATTTTCACATATACCTCCTTGTTCTAAATCCATTGTGTCCGTGTAAGTTACATCAAAATGGGTTCGTTTCGAAATTTGCTTATCGCTTTACAAAAAACACACTAAATCATTTAAAAACAAATATTTATTCAATATGCGTTTTTGCATTTTTCATGGCATAAAAACAGTATAAGAGGAAGAAGAATACATGATTTTTTCGTATCAGCATACACCTTTTAGAGGCGCCGGTAGATTGTATAAAGCATGATTAAGAACACAAGCCATTTCTATACCCAAAAGACAGAATGACGAAGATCATATAAAGTACAAATTGATGGCTTTGGCTAAGTTGACACACAGGTCTTAATTGTAGGGCATATCAAGCGGGCCATTGCAAAGGCCTGATAAATCAATGAAACTTGCCCCAAAGCCCTTAAAGTTTAAGGCACTGTGCCAGCTTCTATTAACCCTTTTTTCTCTGCCTCATCAATAGCCTGGTTTTCAGCTCTTAGTTCTGAAATGTTACGGAAATTATTTTCTATAAGTTTCAGACGAATTTCAACACGTTCCTCCGTATTATTAGATTCATCAATTCCAAAATCTTGAAGACTTTGTAATATTTTCACCACGTCTTTGGGATTATCAATTAATTCACTCATTACAATTTCTTGCCCCACTTTTTCTTGTACTACAGCAACCATGTTCAAAACTGTCCGTTTGTGCAAACGCATCAAAATTTCGGCTTCATCAACCAGCAGAATTTTTCGATGCAGTCGATAGCACGACAGAGGCAAACTGTGATAAAAACAGGACAGATTCATATAAGAGAGGTGGCCAATATCAAAAAAGAACCGCATCAAACGTTGAATATCGTCCGTTGAAATTTTACGTGAGATAAGAGATTCCATTTGACCAGCAATATCCGTTAGGGCATCTAAAGATAAGGTGATTGGCAAAGCACCACTTTCCATCGCTTTTTTCATACACAACAGTTCAATGGTCTCTCGCACAACAGGTACCAAAGCCAGTTCACACAAAACATGGCAACTCGATCGATCAAATTGAAAAGCGTCTACATCTTCCATAAACTTTTCAGGGACACCAGATAAGGATTTCACATTTTTTGCATTCATCCTTCGGGTCAACCCTTTGTGATTTTTTATCAGATCCTGTCTTCTTAACAAAATCAAAGCCTCTATCTCATCAGGTAGTGGCAGTTGAAAAAGGCGCAAGAGTGTCAGGATGGTTTCCACATCATACCGAGCAAGATGTAATACATCTATTAAATGACCATAGGGCAAACAACAATGGTGTGGTTTAATCATTTGTTACCCGCTTCCAACTTAAGATTCAAATATCGGTATTTCTGCAACCTTTCCAGCGGTGTTTGGATCAATTGATCCACTATAAGGATCTCTCGTTCTTTGAAAGTTTAAAAGCGCGCCACGAACAGCGTTGCCAATATCAAAACAGGTGCCAGTTGAACTTAAATGTCCATCGCGCCAACAGCGCACATATCGTTCGATCTGATCTTTGGCATCAAAACCCTGACATTTTATTAAACTTTCTGCCAAACACAATGCCATGGACATATCATCCGTCCACTGTCCAACTGCCAGTCCAAAAGGCCCGCCCCCGATCATATCGGTTAAGGGCGTAAATGTACCGGGTGATTTAAATTCTAAAGTGGTGCCAAGTGCATCGCCAATTGCAAGGCCGAATAAACTGCCTCGGTAGCGCTCACTCATAACGGCTTCAAGTTTAAACGCTTTATCATAGTCTGCACGAACTCTCTTCTCTGACATTGGGACACCTCTTTGAGGGTTATTCTAAAATAACCTTTTGTTGTGTCCACTTTTTTGGGGGATGTTCAATGTTATCAATCATTTTCTATTCAGAATACCTTATCAGCGTCGGATTGGCAACCAAAACAGCCAATGACTGTGCCCGAGAGGATGGCAACATTGAGTCGGTTTTTGTCCAGAAGAAAACCCAATCCGCGCGGTGATTCTGCAGCATCACTTGTCGCTAGGCTTAAAACAACCACCGGTGCTTCTTGCCCTTGAAACCGGTCTACACTGCCCACTCTGGCTTGTTTGCCTAACATGTCTTGCAACGTATTTACTTGAAAACTATACGGTGCGACAAACAATAAATCCTTCCAATCCAACTCGCGTGTCTCACCCTCTTTATCCGTAAATATGCGTCCCAGTAATTCATGGGCAAGAAACTTTACTTTCTCTGCTTCTTCCTCGCTGGCCTGAACATTTCCTTCGTGTTCTACCGGGACAAATAAAACACCTGCCTCTTTGATCAACACATCTTCATAATCTTTTGGCACGCTCACAACCTGTTTTTCATTACCTGGAGAGGCTTGTAAACGCCCCTCATAAATGGCATCGGAAATAAATTGATTCACAGCCGGATGCATGCGATATGTCGTGCCTAAAAAGACGCCCACATCTTGATGCGTTCTTAGCTCAAATATGCAAAGACTTCAACATTGCAATTTGGACATCGGCGGGTGAAGAATATGCAAAATGCATCCTCGACCAAATTATACCAGAGGCTTACCCACTCGAATTTACATGGACTTCTGATCGATGTACGCAACATATAAATCATGAAGCAGGGCAACCCTATCTGATCAAAGATCTCCAAAAAGTAAAACGACGTGGATATACCCTGTCACGCGTTTTGGCAATTGATGACACACCACAATTTTACGAAAAAAGCTATGGCAACTTAATTCCAATGATCCCTTTTAAAGGCAATCCAAACGATATCCAATTGCTCAAAGTATTGCCCTATCTAAAATGGTTAAAACAACACCCAAACTTTCGTAAAATCGACAAACGCCATTGGCAGAACCACCCATCAACAAGACAAAATCCGTAGAGGAAATTGGACTTACAAGCAAAATTCCAACTTCACAGACTCTCCGACGAAAATCACGCTCCCAAATAGATTATTTTCAAGCGACGACCATCATATACCCATTGTTATAAACCAAATCTATGGGGTATACTATACATAAATAGGAGGTGGTCTGATGGACTTATCAAGACATCCGCGGTTGTTATTTAACTCCGAAGGCATTGCCGCACTCGAACAACGCTTGGCGACACGAGATTGGCTGCAGACAATTTGGCAAAAGAAGCTTGAGACGCTTGAAACAGTGCTCAAAGAGGGAGTAGAGTTACCCGAACGAGGGGGTGGCTGGTGGCATTGGTATGCCTCGCCCAAAACGGGCGCCACACTGAAAACGGGCAAACAAATTGGAAAATGGGAATGGGAACACATTGACTCGGTCACAGATGAGGTGTTTTTAGGCGACACGAGTCATCCAAGCACAGATTATGACTTGTGTGTGTTGATGGGCGTGCACGACAGTTGGGCTCGCAAAACGCGTGATCTGGGTTTGGCCTATCAAATTACGGGCGAACCACAATACGCTGCCAAAGCGCGTGAAATCATGCTGGCATATACAACAGCGTATCCAACCTATGATCTGCACACCACACGCGGAGAAGCTCGAATTGGAGGCGGTAAAGTGGGGCCTCAGACGCTCGACGAAGCCGTCTGGTTAATCCCCTTTGCACAAGGCGTTGACCTGATTTGGGACATCCTATCGAAGGCCGATCAGCAAACCGTCACAGAGAACATCCTACAAGTCTCAGCGCGTGAAATCATTTTGCCACACGAAATGAAAGTGCACAACATCCAGTGTTGGAAAAACAGCGCTGTTGGTCTGGTGGGTTTTCTCTTAGGAGATGAAGAACTGATCACACAAGCCATTGATCATCCCGAGCGGGGTTATCACAAACAAATGGCCGAAGGTGTCACACCCGATGGGCAATGGTGGGAAGGCGCTTGGGGGTATCACTTCTATACCCTATCGGCACTCTGGCCACTCGTAGAAGCCGGCCGAAATTGTGATATAGATCTATATGGCGATGCCTTAAACCGCATGTTTGACGGCCCGCTCACATTTGCAATGCCACACCAGCATTTGCCCGCCTTTAATGACAGCCATGAGGTGGATCTCTCTGGACGTGCCTCGATTTATGAAATCGCTCAGGCACGATATGAGAATGCCGGATATGCACGTTTGCTGGGTCAAACGACACGGGATGATGACTTCGCACTGTGGTTCGGTGATGAAGAATTGGAAGTGCTTCCTTCAAAGATACCTCTGGTGGAACCGGAGTAGGTCCCGGTGTTAACAAATAGTGTTTCTTCATGCTGTGGTGCCTCCCTTTTTATTAATATTCTTAGCTTTTGATTGCACTCCTATACCTAATCGAAGTACATCATCCATATGTTTAACAGAAACAAGCTGAACTTTTTTCTTTATATCAGCAGGGATCTCAGTAATATCTTTTCTATTTCCTTCAGGATAAAGAACAGTTTTGACACCTTCTCTA
>JABIFK010000711.1 GCA_018650745.1 Candidatus Latescibacterota bacterium
GTAATCCCCTCCTCAACTCTCTCTAATACTCAACCAAACTATCTGATATTTATAGAATTATTTTTATTTAGTGGGTTGACTTTCGGCGTGTATCTGCCGATAATTTTCTATGTACTTGATTTTTTAGCACCTGATAATTTGGACTTGACAGTCCAGACAAATCAGCTATATATCTCTAAACCATCTCTAAAACACGCTGACAAGTTCTCCTGAAGAACGAGGTGATTGTAGTGGCAAGATTAACAGCGGCAAACGACACAAAAGATGCGCTGCATCGTTACCTTGAAGATGTTGCATCTTCGCAGCCCTTGTCATCAAAAGAAGAGGTTGCGCTTGCACAGCGTATTAAAAAAGGTGACCTCAAAGCACGTGCAACACTTGTTGAGGCCAATTTACGTTTTGTCATTACGGTTGCCCGAGACTATCAAAACCAGGGCGTGCCATTGGTTGACCTGATCAGTGCCGGCAATGTTGGCCTTATTACAGCAGCTGAACGCTTTGACGAAACCAAAGGATTTAAATTTATCTCTTATGCCGTTTGGTGGATTCGTCAGGCCATTTTACAAACGTTGGCAGAGCACTCGCGCATTGTACGGCTGCCTCTTAATCGAGTTGACCTTTTACGGCGAATTTCACGCTATACGAGCAACAAGCAACAGGAAACAGCCGTAAGACCTAAAGAAGAAGAGATAGCTGAAGAATTGGGCATTTCAGTTGAACAAGTAATGGACACGTTGTCCAGTGGTCAGCGGATTTTATCGCTTGATGCAACGTTGGGTGAAGGCGATGAAAACAGCCTCATGGAAATAATGCCAGATGCCACACAAGAATCACCTGACACGATGGCCATGCGCAATTCCTTGGAGAGTGAAATTGAGGCCGCCTTGGATACCCTTGATGAACGGGAACAACACGTGATTCGTTTGTATTTTGGGATTGGTGGGAATCGGGAAATGACGTTGGAAGAAATTGGGTCTCAATTTCGGCTAACGAGAGAAAGAGTGAGACAAATTAAAGAGAAAGCGCTTCGAAAATTGAGGCATCCGACACGCGGGCGTAAGTTGATGCCTTATACAGAAGAGGAAGGGTCTTAAGGAGCGAAATCGGAATATCATTAAAAAATGCGTGTGGTTTTATACCACACGCATTTTTTATATTCTATCTTCCTTTGTCTTCGACGAAATACTTTCTTTCAGTTAAGGGCGTGAACCAATTCCTTAAAACATTCGCCCCGAGCTTCAAAGTTTAGAAACTGGCCATAGCTTGCGGATGCTGGGGACAACAAGACGGTTGAAGAAGGCACAGCCAAGGAACTTGCTAATGAGACAGCTGCTGACAAATCTTTTACAAAGTGAGTTTGGGTTGTTGCGCAGTCAGGAACCACGCTTGCAATTGCTTGAGCCGTCTGCCCTTGCAGAATGAGATGTTCTACATTGGACGCAATTGCTTCTCCCAAATTATCAAAAGCGATTTTTTTGTCATAGCCTCCGGCAATCAAAATACACTTGCCGTCAACAGCTTCAAGCGCAACAAGCGTACGGTCAGGACTTGTGGCAATCGAATCATTTACATAGGTCACATCGTTAATGACCGCAATGCGTTCCAAGCGATGAGGTACGCCAGAAAATGATTGAAGAGCTGGCTGAATTTCAGACAAAGGAACGCCCCAAGCAATGGCGGTGCCCACGGCCGCCATTGCATTGGCCACATTATGCTGCCCAGGCAATTGCAATGCATTTACAGCACAAATGGGTTCTACCTGACCGTGCACCTCGGAACAGATCGTATCATCATGAATAAATACGCCGGTACCGCAATCATTCGTCAAACCAAAAGAAATGCGTTCCCCAAAATGGTTCCAACCGAAAACTTCAGCATCATCTGCATTCAGAATTGCCCAATCATCTGATGTTTGATGCGTAAGGATATTTCGTTTGGCATTGCGATAGGCATCCAACGAACCGTGTACATCAATATGATTGGGTGCGAAATTTGTAACAACAGCAATATTGGGGCTCCATTTCAATTCCCCCAATCGGTCCAATTGAAAACTCGACAACTCCAAGACAACTGGCACATCTAAATCAATTTGATCGACATCCCCTAACAACGACCGCCCCATATTCCCTCCCACCAATGTTCGCGCATCAACCCGTTTCAATATCTCGCCAATCAACATTGTCGTCGTGGTTTTGCCACTGCTACCTGTCACACCGATAATTTTAGCTGGACAATGTCTCACAAACAAACAGATCTCTGTTGTGATAGGCACATTGGCTTCTTCAGCTGCCAACAAAAAAGGCGATGACCGAGGCACCGCCGGATTGGCCACCACCAAATCAGCATGTCTAAAATCATCTACATCATGCCCACCTAATTTAAACTGAACGGGCAAGCCTGCCAATGCCTGTAACGACGAAGCCAATTCCCCTTCCGACCTCAAATCCGTTACCACAACCTCGGCCCCCTTGCGAACCAAAAACCGCGTGGCACCAACCCCACCACCAAAGAGACCCAACCCCATCACCAATACGCGTTTCCCACTTAAACCTTGCGTCATCAAAGTGCCTCAGAAAACAAAAAATAGAAACGACCGATATGCCCTTCCTAAAAGAACAAAAGAATCTGTAGTTTGTCTTTTTACTTTTGCCTTTTTACTTTCGCTGCCTCTTTCCTAAACATCTCGCCCGTCTAAAACAAACGTCAGTACTTCAGCGGTTGTTAAAAGATCCAACGCATTGTGATGTAAAATATCCCGCATCTGCACCGCATTGCCCGACTCTACAAACCGATGATACGCATCGGGTATATCCGCGCCTGGTATATCGCCGCGCCGAACCCGTTTACAAATATACTGTTCCAAGGTTTGTAGTTTACAATTGGGCAATCGCTTGCGCCATCTTCTTCTGCCGACATGCAACATATCGATATGCGCTTGCCGGAGTTGAAATGGAATCCCCATAAATATGGACCGATCGCGAATGTACGGTAGGTCATAGGATTTACCATTGAAACTTACCACAACATCTGAAGCGCTGAACAGGTTTGAGAAATAAGACAACAATGCAGCTTCTTCCGTATAATCTCTAGCAAGCATTTGCTGAATCCTTAAGTCACCATCCCAATAGCCCAATACCCCCACAAGAAACAAAGGTGTGCCAGCTGTTAGGCCTGTCGCTTCAATATCCACATAAATGACATTTTCAGCTTTGGCTTCAATCAGAGGTTCAAAAGTATTATGAGGGTCTGACGGCACATTGCTGGCATTTAACCCCTTCATCACTTTGACATAGTGTTGCCTAAAGCCGTCACCACCAGGCAGAAGTTCATTCAGAGATTGGTCTATCAGGAAAAATTGACCCGCCTCGGTTGGTATCTCCATACCTTGAGCAACTTCATCTAATCTCAAACGCAACCGAGCATCGGCAGCTGTTGCCATCACACGGAGGTCTTGTGGCAAAGGCAAAGGATCTTGCATTTCTTGCGCACGAGGTGCACGCTTTCGGGGGGTTGGTTTTACCTCGGGTTCCTTTTCGTCACCCACTTCTACTTCATCTTCGTGTTTTAAATCGCGCCGATTGAGAGACGCAATGCGTTTACGCATATTTTCTGAAAGCATAATGTTCTCCACAGCATAAGCAATCTCACCATAAAGCAGATACACAACTGAATATACATGTGTGCACCCAAACCCGTCAAGGCATTAGGATTCTGAAAAAAACACTCGCATGATCAGAAAAATTGCATTATGTTGGCACACCTATTTTATAAACACCTCAGGAGAGAATATATCATTGTTCCTTAAACGCTTATTCTTTATACATTCGCTTCGATTCTGTTTGCCGATTCTGTTTGGCTTGGGATGCTTAGCCCCCGATTTGGAAAAACAAATCACCCATGGCAAAACCAGCCAAGGTTCCCAAAAGCAACTTGCTCATCAAACGTCGGCACCCAAAACCATCACTGCACAGATCTTATCCCATCGCACATTTGGCGAAGCACCCCAACTTTTAGAACGAACCGCTGCAGGAGAGTTGCCCCCAGTATCTGCACGCTTGCCTGACAATCCACTGATTGTTGTCCCACTTGAGGAAATTGGCCAGTACGGTGGCACCATTCGACGAGGGTTGACAGGTGACATTGCCCAATGGCCCGGCGTTTCAAAATGTGTGGCAGAGAACTTTTTGGCCTTTAAACGCCCGATGGGCGATGGCATAGAACCCAATCTTGCCGAACGGTATGAATTCCGTGACGACGGCAAGACAGCTGTTTTTTATTTTAGAAAAGGCATTAGGTGGTCAGACGGACATCCATTTACAGTTGACGATGTCCTCTTTTATTATAATGACATGCTCTTCAATGAAAATGCCCGTTCAAGCGACATCCCCACCCCACCTCCAGCTTGGCTTGTTGACGGGAAACCTCTTGTCCTTGAAAAAATAGACGACCATACATTGCGCATTCGCTCGCCAAAACCCTTGGGCAGGCTGCGAGAAACGTTAGCATCTCCTACTGACTTTGCTGCACCCAAGCACTATTGGAAGCAATTTCATCCAGATTATACACCCGGAACAGACTTCGGTAACTTTCGCCAACAAACCACCCGTGCAAAATTGCTGATGACACCAGGCATACCTCGCCTTTCTGCCTGGGTCGCCAAAGAATGGATACGTGGTCAACGTCTGGTTTATATACGCAATCCGTATTATTGGAAAATTGATTCAGCAGGCAATCAATTGCCCTATGCAGATCGCATCATATTCTCCGTCATCAGTGACACACAGGTGATCCTACTCAAATTTATCAATAACGAAATCGATCTCTTTGGTCGATATTCCGACGTCAACATGTTCCACACCCTTAAGTTGGAAGAAAAAAAGGGCACCTTTAAAATCGTCATCTCGGGTCCCAATTCGGGTCCGTCTTTTTACCTCAACTGGGATGTAAAAAAACCTGCACTGCGTGAAGCTTTTCGGAATAAGAATGTGCGCATCGCTCTCTCTCACGCCATCAACAGAGAAGAAGTCAATCAGATTCTCTACAAAGGTTTTCTGGAACCCTCGGGTTATTCATTTTTACCCGGCAATCCTTATTTTACAGAAAA